>JAJXWJ010000071.1 GCA_021781655.1 Bacillota bacterium
TTTTTTTAAAGCCTACTTAAAGAGGCTTATTTGTCATGCCTGTTTTTAATATTTTCATTGCAAAAATCAGGCATATTTTAAACTGCATAAAATTTTGTTATTTATTATTTAGTTTCCGAGAGTACTCCTATAGATAACCATATGGTGAAAATAACATTAAAATTTTACAAATTAGCTAAATATAATACTACTATAACATATTAATTACAATTTTTGTAGATATATAATTTTTAAGTTTTAATAAAGTTTCTACATTTTAACGCATAGCCTATCTATCGTTTGTGTATGAATTTTATTTATATTTCTTATGAATTTTTATACAGCTATACTTACTGTTGATAGTGTTGGAAAGAAAACATTATTTATTACTGATGACTTAAGCCATCCCTATAACCCCTCTATCAAATTATATTCTGGACTATATGGAGGCAAAACATCAATTCGATTCTATCCTTCATTTTATCTGCTTTTGCTAATATATAAAATTTAACCTATGAAAAACTATTGCCATTCCACTATGACTCATTTCAATATTAAATTCATTTATACGCCATTGCCTTATAATCTCTATAGTATAATGTATTCTCTTAATTAAAACTTTTATATTTTAATTTTTTAAAATTATTTGTTTCCTAGTTTTACTTATCTTGCATATAGTACTATATTTTAATTGATATATACATAAATTAGATTTAATACTATAATAGTCATATATTATTATAAATTTAAGGAGTTATATTATGATTAAAAAGTTATTATCACTTTCTACATTTTTCGTATTATCCTTGCTTTTTTTTGTTGGATGTACAGGTATGCAGGCACCTGAACCAAATGATTACACTATTAAATTACCGAATAATTATGTAGTGTTACATGTTAATGCAAAAACAATTGTAATAGGACTAAAAGAAAAGGATAATTCAATAACTTGCTATAAGGATGAAGATAGTAACAATAAACTTATCGGAATAGAAAGTTTTGTAAGTGAATTCTGCCATAATGATAGATTTGTTGGTGCTAAGCAAGTTGACATTGATATTCAATCAAATATAGATGAATCACATCCAAGATTTTATCTTTTAGATACAAAAGAACAAAAAATATATGGTCCATTTAAAAGTAAAGAGCTGTTCGATAAACAATGTACAGAACTAAAAATATCTAACTTAAGTTCATGGAAAAAAACTAATTAAAGGCCTGAAAAAAAATTTTTTTCAGGCCTTTAATTAGTTTCTTATTTAAGTGTTTCCCATTTCCAATTAACAACTTCAGGAATATCATCACCGTTTTCACGAATAAAATCATGATGCTTATTCAAAATCGAATCCATTTCAGCTTCAAAGTCAGCATATTTTTCTCCACAAACCGCTTTTGCTGCATCTTTTGCTAAATGGAATCTATCCATTTCACTTAAAACACGCATATCAAAAGGCGTTGTGATATCACCGTTTTCACGATACCCGTGAATGGAAATATTGTGATTGTGACGATGGAAGAAAATGTCACGAATTAAGCCTTCATAACCATGAAATGCAAAAATTATTGGCTTATCTGCTGTAAAGTAGGCATCAAATTGTTCATCTGATAATCCACGTTCGTCTACCTTTCTACTACGAAGCTTTAATAAATCAACTACATTAATAAATCGAATCTTTAATTCAGGATACTTTTTATTTAAAATAGTTACTGCTGCTAATGCTTCAAGATTTGGTTCAGTACCTGCTGCAGCAATAACAACATCTGGTTCACTGCCCTTATCTGTACTTGCCCAATCAATTATTTTTAGTCCTTTTTCTACTAATTCTTCCGCTTCTTTTATGCTGTAAAATTGTGGACGAGGATGCTTACTTGAAACAATTAAGTTTATCTTTTCTTCACTAGAAAATGCTTTCTTTGCTACTGCCATTAATGTATTGGCATCTGATGGCAAATATTCACGAATAAATTCAGATTTTTTTTCTGATAAATGAGTTAAAATACCTGGATCTTGATGTGTGTATCCATTGTGATCTTGCTGAAATACTGTTGATGTAGCTATTATATTTAGGGATGGATAGCTATTTCTCCATGACTGCTCCTTTGCCTTACGTAACCATTTAAAGTGCTGTGTCATCATAGAATCAACAACACGTAAAAATGCTTCATAGCTTGCAAAAAAACCATGACGTCCTGTTAAAACATACCCTTCCAAGAAGCCTTCTGCCTGATGTTCTGAAAGTTGAGAGTCAATTACTCGTCCAGCTGAAGATATCCATTCATCATATGGCTCCTTAATAGATTCTAACCATTGACGTTTTGTTGATTGAAATACTTCATTCAAACGGTTAGATTTTGTTTCATCTGGTCCAAAAATTCTGAAATTATCTGGATTTTCTACAACTAAATCATTTACGTATTTCCCGAATATCGCCATGTCTTGTGCAATAACTGCACCAGGCTTTGAAGTATCAATTGCATGCTTATGCCAATCTGCAAGCTTTAGTTTTCTAGCGTTAATTCCACCATTTGTTATTGGATTTGTTGCCATCCTCTTATTTCCCTTAGGTGCCAATTCCTTAAGCTCTGAAATTAATTTTCCATCTTTTGTGAATAATTGTTCTGGATGATAAGAGCGTAACCATTCTTCCAAAGATCCAATATGCTCTGGATGATTTGCATCTACTGGAATTGGAACTTGATGGGCACGGAAAGATGCTTCGATTGGTTCTCCATCCCATTCCTTTGGACCTGTCCATCCCTTTGGTGTACGTACAATTAACATCGGCCACTTTGGCATAACAGCTTCCATTGCAGAGTGCTTACGTGCCTTTGCTTGAATGCATTTAATTTTTTCAATAGCTGCATCTAATTGTTTTGCCATGATAGGATGCACTTTTTCTGGTTCAGTTCCTTCAACAAATAATGGTTCCCAACCTAAGCCTTCAAAATACTTAGTCAATTCTTCGTTTGTCTTTCTTGAAAAAATAGTTGGATTCGAAATTTTAAATCCATTTAAGTATAATATAGGTAGCACTGCACCATCGTTCACAGGATTGACAAACACATTTGAGAACCAACTGGCAGCAAGTGGACCTGTTTCTGATTCTCCATCTCCAATAACTGTGGCTGCTATAACATCTGGATTGTCTAAAATTGCTCCTGTAGCATGAGATAAAGAGTAACCTAATTCTCCGCCTTCATGAATAGAACCTGGTGTTTCAGGTGCTGCATGAGACGCTATTCCTCCAGGAAAAGAAAACTGCTTATATAACTTTTTTAAACCTTCTATATCTTCACTGATTTCAGGATATATTTCTGTATAACTTCCGTCAAGATAAGAGTTTGAAACCATTACTTGTCCACCATGTCCTGGTCCCTCTATATAAAACATATTTAAATCATATTTATTAATAACACGATTTAAGTGAGCATAAATAAAGTTTTGTCCAGCAATAGTTCCCCAATGTCCAATTGGATGTACTTTTAAATCTGACGTTTTTAACGGATGTTGTAGTAACGGATTATCCTTTAAATATAATTGCCCAACTGAAATAAAATTTGCTGCACGCCAAAATTCGTCAACCTTTTGTAAATATTCTCTTGAGTCATAATTTAATTCTTTTTCCATAGTTTCCTCCTCTTATCTTAGTTAGTTTATCGTACTAACTAACTTCTTCAGATTTATTTTACCTCTTTGTGAAAAAAAAGACAAGTATAAATTTCATTTTTAACAAAAAAATGTCGTATACTACAATAATAACTCATAAAACGTCAAAAAATGTCATGAAACATACCCTTTTTTAGATATATGTTTCATGACATCTAATTAAAATACACTATAATTTATTTAATATTATTAGCTTATTGATGAGCAAAGCTTTAATCGAGTTACATCTAAAAATTTACGAGTACACACCGCACATGCTCCATGTAAAATCGCTTTAGAGCCCAAGGTTGAATTTTTTATTTCCACACCATCCATAAATGTACTATCAAGATTATTTTTAATATCTTCGATCATCTCAGGAATTCTCCGAATTATAGGACTATTAATATAGATAATTTCCGGAGCATATGACACTACTATATTATTAATTCCAATTGCTAAAAACTTAGACATCTTTTCAGATACTTCATATGCAACTGGATCACCTTTGTAATAATCTTCTTTGAGTATATCCGGAGTTACGTTAGCTTTTCCAGATTTTTCGGCATATTGTTTTAGTATACTTTCTTCAGAACAATATTGCTCTAAACATCCGCGATTTCCGCATCTACAAGGCAAACCTTCTGGCATGATAATGGAATGACCAATTTCTCCTGCCATTCCATTGATGCCTGTATACAATTGTCCATTATTTATAACACCAATACCGATTCCACTATGAACACTAAGACAAATCAAATTTTTATGCTCGGAAGTAAAGGTACTCTCTGCTAAGGCTGATAAATTAGCCTCATTTTCAATATAAACTGGGTAATTAAAGTGAGATTTAACTTCACTATACAAATCTATTTTATCAAGGTCATAATAAGATGTAAAAACGACTTTTTCCTTATAAGTTATACCATGAACTGCTAAAGTAATACCTGTAATACCATAAATAGTTGAAATTTTAATTTGTTCCATTTGCCTTACCGCTTCTACTACAAGCTCTACTACATTGTCTTTATAAACAGAAATATTTCTAATAATAGTCTCTTTTATCATCATCCCATTAGTATAAAACAAAGCTGATGCAATATAGTTTGCACCTATGTCTATGCTAATTGATAAACCTACCTCTTTATTAAGTTGTAGCATAGTTGGTTTTCTACCGCCAACACTAGTGCTACTTCCCTCTCCTATTTCTTTAATAATTTGAGCATCCAATAATTCTTTCGTGATTTCGGAAACAGTAGCTTTATTCAAATTTGTTTGTTTTGAAAGAGTAGCTCTTGAAATTGGTTCATTACAAATTATGTTTTCTAAGAGCATAGACCTATTCTTTCTACGAATCATATGCTTATCTACTATCATCCTCTAACACGACCCCTTTAGAATTAATAAAATTAGTTTAACATAACGGTAAATCATAATCAAGCAAACTGGCTAATTCCTTTCTTTTACACTAATAAAGACCTAAAAAACATGTCGATTTTATATATTTTTAGGTATATAATATAATTAGTACATTAAAATTTGATATCATTTTCATTATTAATTAATGTTCTAATTTTAATAAATTTAAAAGGTGGTTGATATTATGAGTATTTTAATGCAACTAATCGTAAGATGCGTATTAATTGTAGTATTAAATGACGGCATTATTTTTTACGTCATCAGTAAACGTTCTCAAAAAATAACTTTACCAATAGCCATCGGAATTATATTAGTAACATGTATAGCCTTAATAATAAATATTTGGTACTGTCTTTATAAAAATAAGCTACTATAGTAAAAGCTTTATGTAACTCATTAAAATTATTTTCATATAATATTGTTGTATTTAATATTTTTGGAGGTACTAATGTACTATAGAAATGACAACCAATTTGCCGATATTGATTCGAATGAAGATATAAATCAAATACGATGTGATAAAAACAGTGATAAATATTCAGATCAATTTATTAAAAAACATTATAGCTCAACAGATTCAAATAATTTTATGTGTCCTATGATGAAATATCCAAAGCATTCCTGTCCAATGTTAATGAGTAATGTTAATAAAGATCCGGACCCTGACCCTATGTATTATAATCATCCTTATTATCAAAGACCATATTTTTATCGTCCATTCAATCCATTCTATTGGTGGATGCAATAGTTAGGTTACTATAAGCTTCAAAAAATAGATTTCTAAGTTTTAGTTGGCTTTTATCCATCTGAAGCTTAGAAATCATTATTCACATATTTGTTTTTTTAGTAGTTCTTATAATTTTTAGTATCATTCCACATTTTCTGAAATTCTGTTTTCCAAGTGTTAGCTGTAGCAGCATCTTTTATCATAACAATCATTTCATCATTAAAATTAGTAGAATTATCAGAGTAATCATAAGAACCGGTAGAAACAACATCATCTGCTACTGTCATCTTTAAATGCATTAGTCCACTATGACTATTTATTTTAATTGGAATTTTATTGTTTTTTAATAACTTTAATTGTGCGTTTTCAGTTTTGCCTCCCGATTGCACCTTATCAGTAATTATTTCCACTTCAACACCTCTTTTTTTTGCGGAAATTATTGAGTCAACTATAGATTTCTTAGTCAATGAGTATATAGCAATGTCTAGAGTGTGTTTTGATGAGTTGATAGCATTAATCAATTCCTTGTCCACATTAGCAGTTTGTCTTGAAAAATAATAAGTTATTCCATTAGAAGTTGAAATACTCGTTTGGTTTGCAATATTGGCAGTGTTTGTTTTTTTATCATTATTTATTTTTGCCAAAGCTGCCTTTCCTTCTTCATTAACAGATGTGTTAGAAGTATTACTGCAGCCATTAAACAGTAAACAAGGAACTATAATTAGAAATAACCATGTTTTTTTCATAATGTCACTCCTCATTTTCAATTTAATAAATTATACCATTAATTTCAATTTTTATCAATAATATTTATTTATACATAAGTTTTATAATGTCTTTAAATTCATTACTCATTTTTCTAATATACATATTTAGATGCAAAAAAAAGTAGAACACTCTTTATGAATGTTCTAAAAATTAAAGGGATTGTCAAAAAAAACAAATAAATGTTTTTTTCTTCTTATGTATTATACACCGCTTAACTTAATATTTACAATAGATTTTATATTTATTTAATATAAAATTTGAAATTATAAAAAAAAATATTAAATTAAATTAAAAATAAATATGTAACCAAAGTCAAAGACACCTAAGATTCGACAATATTCAGAATATTTGTTTCAATTTTGTGAATATTTAATTTTTTTATATTTTTTTAATTATAACTATAGAATTTATTTTAAAATTATAATAATATGTATTCATAAGATAAATATGTAATTTTTTTAAGGGGGATTATATTATGGTTAAAACAGAAATTTGGAACTCAGAATACTCTATAGGTGTAGAAAAAATTGACGATCAACATAAAATGTTGTTTATGAAACTCGATGATTTGTTAAATGCAATGAGAATGAGAAACAATAACGTAGAGATTATTAGAAGCTTAGATAATTTTGAACGATTTGTTAACAGATGTTTTGATGATGAAGAACAAATTCAAAGAGATATAAAATATTATGGATATAGACTGCAACGTCAAAAACATGATGAATTTAGATATAAATTACAAGAACTACGAGTTCAACTTGAAAACAAAATAGTTGATTCGAGGTTAATAATTAAAACCGAAAACGAACTTACCACTTGGTGGATTGAACATATTACAAATTTAGATAATGAACTTGGAAAACATCTTGTAACAATAAGTACTATTTAAACGACTAATTGTTACTAATCAAAAGTACCTACTAGTTAGGCTTTCAGCGGGAAATACTTAGGGAATCCCAAAAGCACATTTTGAAGTATATATGTATAAAACGATATAAAGCGAACCAAGTTTTTAGGCGCGAAGTAAAAAAAATTACATACTGTGGTTCACTTTATATCAAATTTTAATCGTAATTCGGCATAAAATCATTTTTAAATTACAAATTCCTTATCTAAAAAAATTATCAACTTCATTTATTTTCTCTCCAATAACTTTGTTGTATTGAAACAACGATGCATTAAATAATTTACTTGCAGCTAAAACTTCTGAATCAATATTTCTACTATCATTTAATGCTTCTAATTTATTTTTCAATAAGTCTACATCCTTCATTAAGGTCTCTAATTCCCTCATACACTTCCTTCTCCTTTTTAACAAAATAATAAAACTACTCATTATGTGACATATTTATTTAAAAAATCAAATACTATATTTAGGTTTGAAGCAGTCTTAAAAGCAGCACCGCCATGACCTGCATTTTTTAATATTATTAATTCAACTTTATTTGCACCAATAACCTTCTGAAGATCTTCTGCAAAATTTATCGATTGCTGAACAGGCACCTTTGGATCTAAAGTTCCATGTTCAATAAAAAATGGAGGATCGTCAGAAGAAATATATGTTTCTGGGTTTGATGTTTTAACTAAATTAGGCACCAAAATTATATTTTTACCCATAACCATAGATTCAGCTGAAGAAGTTGTATTATGGATTAAAACATTTTTTATCTTGCTTCTAATACCACTGGCATTGTTCTGTGCATCCATAGTCAAGTAATTTATTGGCCCAAACCAATCTATAACTGCAGAAACTCTGCTAGATTGTAATGGATTCCCCATGGTTAAATCTTCTGCACTTGCTACTCCTCCAGTTGTTCCTAAAAGAGCTGCAAGATTTCCACCTGTAGAATCCCCCCAAACTGCTATTCTTTTAAAGTCTAAACTGTATTTTGAAGCATTTGCTCTAATAAATCTAATTGCTGCTTTTGAGTCGAAAAGCTGTGCTGGCCACTTGGCTTCCTTGCTGGATCTATAATTTATGCAAACTACTGCATAACCACGATTTAGCCCCTCAAGCTCAGGATTAACCTCTCCTGTCATTTTATCTCCATACAAAAATCCACCACCATGAATTGCAACTATAACTGGAAAAGGAGGCACTCCACTTTTCGGCAGATAAATATCTAACTTTTCTGAAGGTGATTTATTTGCATATGTTATATTAATCCACCTTGTCTTTACCCCTTGAGTATTTATTTTTTTATTTCCATCTGGTCCTTCTACCATGGCAGTTTTATTTTGAACATTGTTTTTTTTTACATTATTTGCTGTTGGATTACAGCCAGAAGATATTATTGCTATAAAATATAATGAGCCAATTATTATAAAAAGTTTTTTAAATGAATTTCTCATCAAAACCAACCTCCTTTACTATATAATCTCTTTTATACGATGACTACCATCCGTAACACTCCCATCTTCTTCAAAGTGGGAAAAGCAGATATTCCAAATTTTTAATTTGGTATAGTCGCTTTCTCTTTAGAGTATGACGGCTGCTACGCACCTTACTAACGATTTCTAAGTTTCAGATGGAGTAAAAAAACTCCATCTGAAACTTAGAAATCTGTTTATATTTTTTACATAAAATATAAATTATATAGCAGGATAAAATATCATATTATAACTTTAAATATGAATAATTCTATTTTTTGTATTTTTCTGTTTTTCTTATCTCCTCCATTTTTTCATCTGCTTTACCAGCGGATTTGAATAATGCAAAAAATAATATATAGCTTAAGCAAAGAAGAATTAAAAATATTATTAACATATTATAATCACTTCCTTTATAAAATAATTCTATGAATAACATTCAATATCCTTTATTTACCATTAAGTATATAATATCTTTTATTATCATTTCCAAAGCTTAATTATTATAATCATAAAAATAGAGCAGGAATTTATTTTCAATTAAACTCCTGCTCCATTTTTATAACTTAATATTGTAAAGTATCGTCTTCATAACTTAATTGCCAGCATATGCCAAACTTATCGATTACATAACCGTAGCATTTGCTCCAGAAAGTTTCTTGAAGCTCCATATTAACGATTCCACCCTCCTTAAGCTTATCGAATAACATCTTAATCTCATCCATATCTTTGCTTGTTATGGTTATACTCATGTTATTTCCTATATTAAGTGGAACTCCTTTAGGAACATCTGAAAACATTACTGTTGTTCCTTTAATTTTCATACTAGCATTTAATATTAAATGCTTGTCTTCTTCCTCAATTTCTAAGTATGGGTTAGGTAAAACATCATTAAAAGTCATTATTTGTGGCTTTTCAGTTGCAAAAATTTTTGAATAGTACTCTACTGCCTCTCTACAATTTCCATTAAAGTTGATATAGACACCAAAAGACATAATTATCTCCTCCCCATTTTTGTAATCGTTATAATTATAACATATATATTCATATTTTTATCCTATTTGGTATATTTAAATTTGGATCTTTAAATTCACCACCTAAATTTTTAATAATATTTTTAGCTTTTTCTACATCTTTGTCCTCCACTTCAACAAATATTTTATAATTAACATCTGTTATTTCTTCAAAATTACCCATTCCACTTACCATAGGGCTAGCAGCTTTAATTGGAGAAGTATCGTCCACTGACTTAAAGTTTTCATCATCTAAAACTAATGAGGATAAATTTGGACATGTATCTGTTCCAGGCAATCTAGGCGCATGGTTCATATTACTAATATAATGATCATTTATATCAACCTTTGCATCTTTTAATCCCATATTTTTTAATTCTAATACAGCATCATTTGCATTTTTAATTCCAGTGAAATAAGCTTCAACTTTCATGCTATCACTCCTTATATATTATTTATATTTTATTTTTCCCATTTGCAAAAATCATTATGCTAAATATAAGTAGCAGTTTAATATAGTAAACATATGATAAACTGAAAATTGATTATATTTCAGGAGGTAAAGTGATTAATGGAATATATATACGATCAAAATGAAAATATAATTGGTCATCAAGCAGGTAATACAGTATATGGTAAACACAAAAAAATTATTGGATATGTAAATTACCCAATGTTTTATGACTCTAACTGCTGTCCAATAGGATATGTAGTAAATGGAGTAGTATATAATAATTATGATATACCTATTGCATATTTTAATAAATGGGATGTATATACAATGGATGGAAGAAGACTTGGCCGTGTTGAAAGTAGTTTTTTAGGTCTATTAGCTGCTGGCTTATTATTAGGCTATGCTTTTGGAGGATTTAATTATGGATATGGCTACGGTTATGGCTATCCATATATGTTTTAATAAATATTTTTAAGCAATTTAAAAGCTTGCACCATAATAAAATACAAAGGTGCAAGCTCTATTTCACTCTTCTACTTCTTTTACCCATAAAATATTTTGATATGAAGATGAAAATGGCATATTAAATCCATAAACCTCTATTTCATATCTCCTATTGACTTCTAGTCCCCAATATATATCTTCCGAATCAAATTTCAACTCTAAAAAGCTGTTGTAATCATCAAACACCTTCATATTACCATCGATTGTTTGACCATAAATTAAATACCTTTGACTATTAGAATAATTCACAATTCTTTTATTTGCAACCGTTAAGACATATGTGGTCCTAAAAAAATGAGGAGAAAAAATTATTATAAATATAATTGTAACTATGCTTATAATTATGAAAATAAATCTAGTTTTTATAGAGCTTCTATGCATGAACTGATAAAAAAAATTTTTTATCATATATTCACCTATTATAAATAAATTAATTCTATTTTATTTTACTCATAATAAATTCTTTTATTCCTAAAACTTTTTATTTCTTTTATAAAGCATATAGCTTAATTTATTTAAATTTGCTATATAGTAAATAGCAAAATAAATCAATATTAAAAAAAGACTTAATAACACTGTAAATTCCGCTGCGTAATGCTTTGAATCTAATAAAACACTTTTTATTATAACTTTTAAATTAAATACTAAATCCCAGCTATTCCATCTTACAAATCTTCCTAAATAAACTCCAAAACTGCTTAAAACTAATACTATAATTACAAACATCCATCCTAATGCCTTATTAAATTTATCACTAATAATTATTTGAAGTAAATATAAAGATATGAATCCAAGTAAAAAACCAGTAAGTACAAATAATGACACCAATACAAAATCATACCAAATATCAAAATTCATAACATAACCTATTTGGCTGTAATAATATTTTATACCACTAATATGTATATAATCGGTTATTAAATAAGCACAATTAGGATAAAAGGCAAACCATCCAATCCCTAAAATAAGTATATAAAGGTTTTTTAATATACTGCGCTTATGTAATCTATATATTAGTCCAATTGAAGCAGCTAAAATCAATGGAACCCATGCTAAAAATAGATTCCAAATTAAAAAAGAATATCCTGCTCCTCCAAAATATATTTTTCTAAAAATAACCATAATACATGCAGCAAAGGATAAAAATAAATAAATTCCAATACCATTAAAAATATTTTTTACAAATCTTTCCTTGTTTCGAGCTTCCAAATTTTTGCCTCCTTTAATTAAAGATTAATTAGATTATATATTTTAATCCGTGATTTATAAACAATAATCGATATAATTTATAATAAATTAATATTTTTACAATTCCCCTGTCCTCAAAAAGTTTTTTAATTTTCCTTTTCTAATTAAGTTAACAAAGAAATATATAAGTATACTTAACCCTAACAACTCCATTCCATAATACACCGGATCAGTTAATAGTCTGTGGAAATCATCACCTGCCCAATTAGTATCGGTTCTTACAGGGAATCTTATTCCATAAAGTGGCCAAAAAAGTATTGTTTTAAAATTCCACATACTATCCAAAATTAGGTGTATGCTGCAGCCAACACTTAAAATTATAAAGTTATTTTTAAAATTTTTATGTTTAAAACCTATGAAAATTCCAATTAAAAATAATATTAAAGTGAGCAATAGTGTATGTCCAAAAAGTCTAGTGTTATTAAACACACTACGAAATAAAATAGCTATAGGCTTATCTATTATATCTGGTAAATCTGAGCCTAACAAAACCATTCTATAATCGATTTTATTTTTATTATATCTTTTACTTACTAGTTTATCTCCAGTTTTAACCACCGCTAAAGTTGGTCCTAAATGTCCAAAGAATATCATCTATTCACCCCGTCTTATATTTTTTAGCTATGAAATATATTTTACTAAAATAGACTAACAAATTCAATTTATTTTACATATTATTCAATAATACTTATAATTTACATGGATATTATTTTTTGATTTGCACAATATACTAATGTATATAAAAAAAAGGAGGTTTTACAAATGTCAAACAAAAGCAAAGTTTTAGTTCCACAGGCTAAAGAAGCATTAGAACAATTTAAAATGGAAGCAGCAAGAGAGGTTGGTACTCCTTTATCTAATGGAGGCTACAATGGAGATTTAACTTCAAGGCAAAATGGTTCTGTTGGCGGTCAAATGACTAAAAAAATGGTAGAAGACTACGAAAACAGAATCAAAACTAAATAATTAACATATCAAAATTTATTATAAAAAAGGCTGAGATTATTTCTCAGTCTTTTTCAATATGCTTTTCTTTAGCACTTCTAGAATTATATTTTGCACTCGTTATATCATCTGATTGTTTCTTTGGTTCATTACCTGCATTTTCTCTATTATGAATCACGTTGCTACTCTTATTATTTTTCATTTCATTTTCCACCTTTATTTCTTTTTATTATTTTCAATCATTGCCCTTGCACTTTCCGCTTTAGGATTATGCTTAATTTTTTTAATCTTAAACTTTCCATCTTCATCTTTATTGTTATTTGTATCCGTTAGCTTATTGCTCATTTAAATCTCTCCTTCCTAAAAATTATTTTGCCCAAAACAAAACTTTTAATAATAAAAAAAAATCGCAAATTTCTTTACGATTTTTATTCTCCTAATGCAAAATAGGTATTTTCAAAGTCTTCATTAATTTGCCATGAATTATCATAATATTCGTCTAGCATAAATTCATAATAAATAGTATCACCCATTAGAGTCTTAATTATTTCAGACTTTTTATAGCCTTCTTTAGATAATTTATGCTTTTTACAAATTGTTTTTGCTTGAGAATAGTTTAAGTTTAAAAGCTGCATTAATTGTTCAATATTGTAAAACTCTTTATTTAAAATTTTATATAATTTTTTTTGCATTTCTAGCTTGTAGCCAATATCCACTATTCGGTTTTTATGAGGCCCATTTTTCCCTCTATGATGTTCTGAACAAAGATAAACATAATTTAACGGAAAATCAAGTCCATTTTGGCTTTTAAAAACAATATGATGTTTTTCTCCTTTTTTTCCACAAACTATACATTCTTCTCTTTGCAAAAACAAACACATCTCCTATCTATTATTTTATCTTTATAAATCAATGATACTACTTCAAAGTTGATTTCTCAATAGTTATAATTTACAATTTTTTAATAAGCAATTTTTTAATTCTTTTCTTTTCAACTGAAAGTATTTTAAAATTGTAGCCATCTATTTCGATTTCTTCATCTTCTTTAGGAAATCTTCCTAATGTATCTAATATAAGTCCGCTCACTGTATCATAATTTTCTTCATAGTCAGATTCTAAAAGTTCATTTAACTCTGACATATTGATTCCACCATCAATTTCAAATTCGTGGTCGCCTTTTATATTAACTTCTTCTTCCCTGTCATCAAACTCATCAAAAATATTTCCAACAATTTGTTCAAGCATATCTTCAATTGTAGCTATACCTGCTGTTGTACCATATTCATCGATTACTACACAAATATGTACATTCTTTTTTTGCATTTCTTTTAATAATGAGTCTATTTTTATATATTCAGTTACAAAAAAAGGTTCTCTTATAAAATTTCTAATGTCAAAGGTAACCTCTTGTGTCTTAAATGCCATATAATCAATAATATCTTTTGTATATAAAATCCCTACAACATTATCTATATTTTCATTATAAACAGGTATTCTTGAATACTTTTCCTCGGTAATAATTTTAATAGCCTCTTCAAAAGTACTATTTATGTTTAAAGCTACTATATCTGGTCTAGGTGTCATTATATCAGCGGCAGTTATATCATCAAATTCAAAAATGCTATTTATCATTTTAGTTTCCATCTCATGAAAAATGCCCTTTTCCTCACCAACATTTATCATCATTCTTATTTCTTCTTCTGTTATTTCCTCTTCTTTTTTTGTATCGTTTCCTAATATCAATTTTAAAATAAAGTTTGTTATAATAGTTAAAAACTCCACCATAGGTTTTCCTATAATATTAACTATTCTTATGACACCTATAGCTTTGTTTGCTATTAGTTCAGATTTGGCTAGTGCAATTCTTTTAGGAATTAGTTCACCAAAAATCAATGAAATCAATGAAATTATAATGGTTATAGCGACAAAAGCAATTTTAGAGCTATAGCTTGAAATAATAGCAAGATGGGTTGATTTTAAAAAATTACCAAATTTATCTGATAATCCAACTGCTGCTTCTGCAGATGTAAAAAAGCTTGTAAAGGTAATTCCAACTTGAATAGTTGCTAAAAATTTGCTTGGTTCTTTTATTATGCTAAGAATTTGTTTTGCCTTCTTATCTCCTTCTCCTGCTTTTTTTTCTACATTTAATTCTTTTAAAGATATTATACTAATTTCTGTTGCTGCAAAAAATGCATTAATAGCAATTAGAAATATCAAGGTTATTATTTGCTGTAACAATCATATCCCACCTTATTACTGCTTATTTTTAATTTTTTCATCTAACTCATTTAAGTATACCCATCGTTCCATATAATAATTTAATTTTTCTTCAAGTTCTATCTTTTTATCCATAAGACTCTGAAGCAGCACATAATCTGACACTGCATCTAAAATATCCTTTTCTACTTCTTCTATAAGTTTTTCTGTTTTATTTATATTTTCATCTATTTCTTCAAATTCCTTTTGCTCTTTAAAAGAAAACTTTAAAGTTTTTTCTTTAGACTTATTGTAACCATTTTGTTTTTCTGCCTTTTCTTTAATAACTTCTGTTTTCTTAATTGTTTGCTCACAAAAGTTTGCATAATCCGAATAATTTCCAGTGTGCTCTAAAATTTTTCCTTCACCTTCAAAGGAAAATATTTTGTTTGCTATTTTATCTAGAAAATATCTGTCATGAGAAACTGCAATTACAGTTCCGCTAAACTGTTCAATATACTGCTCAACAATCGTCAAGGTTTCTATATCCAAATCATTTGTAGGTTCATCTAAAAGAAGGACATTTGGAGCTTCCATTAAAACCTTTAATAAATAAAGCCTCCTTTTTTCTCCTCCAGAAAGCTTTGATATAAAGCTATACTGCATACTGCCACTAAATAAAAAATTTTCAAGCATCTCTGATGCACTAATTAAGCTTCCATCACTTGTAGAAATATATTCTGCTGTTTCTTTTATATAATCTATTACCCTCAAGCTTTCATTTGGAATCGCAAACTCTTGAGAGAAAAAACCTATCTTAACTGTTTCACCAATTTCCACAATTCCAGAATCTTGTTTGGTTTCACCACTTATTATTTTAAGTAGTGTTGTTTTGCCTCTTCCATTTGGTCCTACAATACCTATTCTATCACTTTTGCTAATAATATAGCTAAAATCATCTATTATTTTTTTGTTACCATAGCTTTTTTTTATGTTATATAACTCGATAATTTTTTTGCCAAGTCTGCTATTTGCAACGCTAATTTCTATTTTCTCATTTGGAATATCTACTTCTTCATTTGTTAGTAAATCGAATCTTTCTATCCTAGCTTTTTGCTTTGTAGACCTTGCCTTTGCCCCTCTTTTTATCCATTTTAATTCTCTTCTTATTAGGTTTTGCCTCTTATCCTCAATTGCAGATAGAAGGTTTAATCTTTCTATTTTTTTCTCAAGATATGCACTGTAATTGCCTTCATAATTATATAAATTTCCATTATATAATTCAATAATTTCATTTGCAACCCTGTCTAGGAAGTATCTATCATGAGTAATCATTATTACAGCACTTTTTCTTCCATTTAAATAAGCTTCAAGCCAAGAAATAGTGTCATCATCAAGATGGTTGGTGGGCTCATCTAATATTAAAAGGTCTGAAGGAGTTATTAAAGCTCCTGCCAGTGCTATTCTCTTTTTTTGTCCACCAGAAAGATTTTTTACCTTTTCATGAAATTCATTTATACCAAGCTTCGTAAGTATTGATTTTGCTTCACTTTCAACGTTCCATGCATTTAAAGAATCCATTTTAATAGATAGCTCATTAAACCTTTTTTGAAGTACTGTATCTTCTGGTTTAT
>JAJXWJ010000158.1 GCA_021781655.1 Bacillota bacterium
CTGCCGGGGAGGCCTGGTGGAAGAGTAGGTCGTCGCTGGGTAATGTTCCGCGATAGCTCAATGGTGGAGCACTCGGCTGTTAACCGATAGGTTGAAGGTTCGAATCCTTTTCGCGGAGCCATTTTATAAATAGTATTTGAAAACGACGGCTAATCACTATATGTGATTAGTTTTTTTCTAGTTAAAATTTGAATTATTATTTAACTTGAAAATAAACTTTTTAATTAGTATAATAAAACTGCGAAAAAAGGTTGTACTTTAAAGTACAAGAAGAGAGGTTTTTAATGAGAACAATTTTAATTTATATTTATTTAGCATTTCTTATGTTGGCAACACTATTTTTAAAGTTGTATATGGTAGTGCTAAAAAAAATAAAAACACCAGATGAATATAAAGATATAATTCATGAAGTAGTAAATTCTTGGGCAGACCATGTGCTTAAGGTAATCGGTGTTAAAGTAGATATAATAGGTATAGAAAATATACCAAAAGAAGAATGCTTATTTGTTTCAAATCATCAAGGAAATGCAGATTTTCTTCTTTTAATGGCAAAATTAGATAAACATTTGGGTTTTATTGCCAAAAAAGAACTGTTGAAAATTAAGATAGTAAGTATGTGGATGAAAGAAATGCATTGTGTATTTTTAGATAGAGATAATATACGAGAGTCATTAAAAGGTATAAATGAAGGTGCAGAAAATTTGAAAAATGGTTATAGTATGGTGATTTTTCCTGAAGGACATAGAAGTAAAAGCCATAAATTAGGTGAGTTTAAAAAAGGAAGTATGAAACTTGCAGTAAAAGCAGGGGTACCAGTGGTACCATTAGTAGTAGATAATACTTTTAAGGTTTTTGAAGAAAAAAAAGGAAGATTAACAAAAACTAAAGTTACCCTTTCTATTTTAAAACCAATAGATGTTAAAACTCTTACAAAAGAAGAAAAAACAGATTTAGCAGAGATAGTTAGAGAGAAAATTGATGAGGAATTAAAAAAAATAGTTATACAACAATAATATGAGAAAGAAATCAAGATGTGGAGATAAAAACATCTTGATTTTTGCATTATTATGCATAAAAAAACAATATAATAAAAGCTATACAATAGTTTTACGAATAAAATATAGATATACTTGCATAAAACAATAAAAAAATAGTGATTTATTGCGAAAAAATAAGAATTATTTTAAATTAATGAAATATTAATATTTTATTTATGCAATTAGAAGAATTTTTTAGTTTACAATAG
Source organism: Bacillota bacterium (assembly GCA_021781655.1). Lineage (GTDB taxonomy): Bacteria > Bacillota > Clostridia > Clostridiales > Clostridiaceae > JAJXWJ01. Next base: position 1,247 of record JAJXWJ010000158.1, read on the forward strand.
CAAAATGTTTGTGGTAATATATGTGTATAAATGTATAAATTCAAAAGGTCTATCTTATACGAACAAGTATATAGTATTGTTAATTTTTAGTAAACTTTTTTAAAATAGTTTATATGTACATGTTGATTATTTTTACTAATACATATTAAATAAAGCAGCATTTAAATCATACTATAATTCATGAACGTATACTTACTTAAGAATTTAACAGTAAAAAAGGGGTGGTAGTATGAACGAAGTTATATACAAATTACAAGATGTTGATAGTCCGAATCTTTATAGACATATTTTTCCATACACTGAAATACCTAAGGTAACCTTTGATAACAATCAGGTACCTTTAGATTTGCCAGAAAATATTTGGATAACTGATACTACTTTTAGGGACGGTCAACAATCCATGACTCCATTTAAGGTAGAACAAATCGTGAATATATACAAATATTTAAATAAGCTAGATAATAACTCTGGAATTATTAGGCAAACTGAGTTTTTTACTTATACGGATAGGGACGTAGAGGCACTTATTAAATGTAGAGAGCTCGGATTAGAATTTCCTCAAATAACAACTTGGATAAGGGCTAATAAAGAAGAGTTAAAAAAAGTACATGAACTTGAAATAAAAGAAACCGGAATGCTTATGTCTTGTTCTGATTATCATATTTTCAAAAAATTAAAAACAAACAGGCAAGGAGCATTTGATAGCTATATTAGAGTGGTGGAAAAGTGTTTGGAATACGGAATAGTTCCAAGAATACATCTTGAAGATATTACAAGAGCAGACTTTTTTGGTTTTGTAATTCCTTTTGTAAATAAATTAATGGATCTTTCCAAGCAATCAGGAATTGAGGTTAAGGTTAGAGCTTGCGATACACTAGGGCTTGGTGTCATGCATCAAGGAGCTACACTTCCAAGAAGTATACCTAAATTAATAAGTGGACTTAAGAAATATGGTAACATACCATCAGAAGCTTTAGAATGGCATGGACATAATGATTTCTATAGTGTAGTTCCAGGCTCAACAACAGCATGGCTATATGGTTGTTCAGGCGTAAATGGAACTTTATTAGGTATAGGTGAAAGGACAGGAAATTGTCCACTCGAAGCTATGGCTATAGAATATGCACAAATAAAAGGTACAACTAAAAATATGAATTTACACGTTATTTCTGAAGTTGCACAATATATGAACAGTGAACTTGATTATGAGATTCCAATTAGAACACCGTTTGTAGGAAGTGATTTTAATCTTACTAGGGCAGGTATTCATGCAGATGGAGTTCTTAAAGATGAAGAAATTTATAATATCTTTGATACAGCCCAAATATTAGATAGACCAGTTGTTGTTGCAGTAAATGAATATTCTGGGCATGCAGGTATCGCAGCATGGATAAATACGTATTACAAGCTTAAAGATAATGAAAAGATAAAAAAGAGAGATGAAAGAATTGCAGAAATAAAAAATTGGGTTGATGAGGAATATCAAAATGGAAGAACATCTGCAATAAGCAATAAGGAATTAGAAGTTGTGGTAAAAAAGATGTTTCCTGAACTAATAGATATCGAAAGTAGTTTTGTAAGCTAAAAAATAAAAAAAGAAATGAGGATGAAAAATGAATAAACAATATAACATTACACTTATACCAGGCGATGGTATTGGACCAGAAGTAACAGAAGCTGCAAAAGCAGTTGTAGATGCATCAGGTGTAAACATAAATTGGGAAGTAGTTGAAGCAGGAGAAAAGGTTATGGAACAATATAAAACTCCACTTCCAGACTATGTTCTTGAAAGTATTGAAAAAAACAAAATTGCATTAAAAGGTCCTATTACAACTCCAGTAGGTAAGGGGTTTAGAAGCGTAAATGTTGCTCTAAGACAAAAGTTTAATTTATATGCTAATGTTAGACCTATAAAGACATATGAAGGTATCAAATCAAGATATGAAAATGTTGATTTAGTAATTGTAAGAGAAAACACAGAAGATTTATATGCAGGAATTGAACATAAAATAGGAGATTATGCAGCAGAAAGTATAAAGATAATTACAAAAGAAGCTAGTGAGAGAGTTACCAAGTTTGCATTTGACCTTGCTATAAATGAAGGAAGAAAAAAAGTAACTGCAGTTCATAAAGCAAATATAATGAAATTTTCAGATGGATTGTTTTTAAACTCTGCTAGAAATGTATCGGAAAAATATAAGGACATTCAATTTGAAGATGTTATCGTTGATGCTATGAGTATGAAGCTTGTACAAACTCCTGAAAAATATGATGTACTTGTTATGCCAAATCTTTACGGTGACATATTATCAGATATGGGAGCAGGTTTAG
>JAJXWJ010000159.1 GCA_021781655.1 Bacillota bacterium
TAATCTTCATCTATCTCACTCCCTTTTAAATTCACCTTATCTACATAATATGAATAGCATTGATTGCGAAGCTGAGCACCTAAAAATAGCAGTAAACTAAGAGACTTATGTTAATTTAAAATATAGCATAAATTTCTTTATTTTACTGCTCAGGTTTGCAATCTATCCTAGAACGAAGTCGATAAAAGCGCCGAACCGCGTAGCGATTTGCTATGGGGATTCGTTAATTTTTATATTCCTAAAATTTTTGCTTTTCTAAAGTTTTCAAAACTTTTTAGTTGAAAAATATCTTAAATATCTTAAAAAAGAGTATAAATTCCCCCTCCCCACAATTAAGCACATTATTTAGTTGATCCTTTTATTAAAGGTGGTGATGTGCTACGAGGCTCAATTTTATTTTTTCTTATATAATTACCATTATTACAATTTTTACATTGACATATATTAATGCCAGTAATTTTTAGAAATAGCTCTGCTGCCGATAACATCTTCTTGTCTTCACCTTGTCGATATACTTTTAATAATATTTTGCATCTTTTTAATTTTGTATTTATATTTCTATTACTGTTTAAGCCATAATGACGTATTTTAACAAATGATGAGGGTAAAATATGAGTAACAAACCTTCTTATAAATTCATCTGATGAGAGCTGCATTAATTTTTTATTATTGTCTTTATAATCTCTCCATTTAAAAGTAATTTTATTATCTTTAATATCGAGTATCCTATCATTTGATATTGCAACTCTATGTGTATATCTTCCTAAATATTTTAATACATGAGAAGCACTTTTATATGGTGCCTTAGAGTAAACTATCCATTCTTTATAATACATTTCATTTATAAAGTTTTTATATGATTGTGAATTAGTAAACTCTAACGTATCTTTGTTTAAAGTAAATTTTTGTATTTTAAATTCTTCTTTAAAATATGATAGAAATTTTCCTCTAAATTTTCGTGATAAAACTTTCACTGGAATAAAAAATTTTTCTTTAGAATTATTCCACTTATTTCCCAAGTTACTTAATCCGCCCGAAGGAACTATACAGTGAATATGTGGATGATACATTAAATTTTGACCCCAAGTATGTAATATTGTTGTAACACCTATTTCAGCATCTAAATACTTTTTATCCTTTGCTAATTCTAGCAAAGTCTCGGAAACAGATTTAAATAATAAATTATACATAATATTTTGATTCAGAAGTATTAAGGTATTAAATTCATTAGGCAATGTAAATACTATGTGAAAATATCCTACTGGAAGAAGATTTTTTTCCTGATTATAAATCCACTTTTCTTTTGCTAATGTTTGACACTTAGGACAATGTCTATTTCTACAAGAATTATATGATATTCTAATATCACCACATTTCTCACATTGTTCAATATGTCCTCCAATATTTGACGTCCTGCAAAACTTTATATCCGATATTACTTTCTTTATATAACTAGGAAGTTTATGATTTTTTAAATATTCATCACCGTAAGTTTCAAAAATCTCTTGTAATTGATTATTTCTAGTCATTTAATAAATCAGCTGGACTTCTAATCTCTAACACTTTATAATCTCTTAAATGAAGATATATAGTTGTTGAAGTTATACTAGAATGTCCCATTAATCTTTGTATATAAATTATATCCGTACCCGCATCTAAAAGATGCGTAGCGAAAGCATGTCTTAGTGTATGAACATGAGCTTTTTTCTTGATTTTAGTTTTGCTTAGGTATTTTGTAAAAGCAAATTGAATTGCTCTAGCACTTAATGGTTTTTGTCCATCATCACCAAGGAATAAAAAATTGTTTGGCTTATATTTCTTCCAATATTCTCTTAAAAGTAGAAGCGTATTTTTAGCTAATAATGTATGTCTATCTTTTTTACCTTTGCCATCCTTAATAATTATTTTCATTGCATTGCTATCAATATCAGTAACTTTTAAATTTCGAACTTCCTTTAACCTTAATCCGCCTGAATAGATAATTGAAAAAATTGTCTTATATCTTATATCATCAATACATTCTAAGAATTCTTTAACTTCACTTTTGGATAATACTGTCGGTAATGTTTTTCTTCTTTTCATTCTAGGAACTCTTAAGCTATTCCATTCCTTATTTAAGGTAACAATAAAAAGCATTTTTAATATTGAGTTTTTATAATTAACAGTATCTTCTTTTAATTTTCTATTTATGATACAATCATATAGAAAATCTACCGCATGCTTTTCTTCGAAAAGCGATGCAGGTAAAGAAACAAATTTTTCAAATTCACCTACAACTAGTAGGTAATTTTTAATAGTGGATTCTGTGAATCCACGCATTATTAGATCTTTGCGAAAATTGACTTGTAGTTCAGTCATTTTCATTAACACTCCTTTCGAAGTATAAACAAGGTGTGTTACAAAATAAAAAGATGTTGTGGCGACAACATCTTTTTATTTTCACATATTTTCGAAAATTATGAAACTACAAATTTGAAATTTATATTATGAAAAAATCCAAAGCCGTCGCTTTTAGCGAGTTAGTTCTACCCGTAATTTATGTATTTTTAGTTTTCATTTATAAAGTTTTTTATTCTTTCTAGGAGCATACTTAAAGCAACTACATTTTCTCCACCGTCTGGAATTATGATGTCTGCTCTTTTTCTACTTGGGTCTACAAATTCTTCATGCATAGGCTTTACTGTACTTAAGTATTGATTTACTACAGAATCCAAATTTCTTCCACGCTCTTGTACATCTCTCAATAATCTTCTTATTATTCTTACATCCCCATCTGTATCTACAAAAACCTTAATATCCATTAAATCGCAAAGTTCTTTATTTTCAAATATTAATATCCCTTCAATAATTATGACCTTAGTTTGCTTCACTTCAACTGTTTCATTTAATCTTGTATGTTCAACAAAAGAATAAACCGGGTGATATATTGTATTTCCTTCTTTTAGATTTTTAAGTTGATGAATTAAAAGATCAGTATCAAAAGAATCGGGATGATCATAATTAAGTTTTTTCCGTTCTTCTAAAAGAATTCCTTCATTAGATTTATAATAATAATCATGACAAAGAATTATGACTTCATTATTAAAAACTTCCTTTATTTTTTTTGACAAAGTAGTTTTCCCAGAACCACTCCCACCAGCTATACCTATTACCATTACATCCTGCATACTTTCCTCCATAATAACTTAATATATTTATAAATATATTAAGTTTTGATAATTTTTTACTTCTATGCTTATTAGATTTTATTATAAAACAAAGAAAAAGACAACTCCTATTAATATTTAGTTTCTGTATATACTAAATATTAATAGGAGTTGTGCGTAATTATTTTCTTATTATCCAAATTTAAAATTAGAATCTTAAGATTCCATTTGAATTTACTTGAACTGTAATAGAAGCCACTTTCTAAGTTTTACTTATCGTTAAATTAAATTGATAATTTGAAAGTATTAATTGTTAATGCTCAACATTCCTGTTTATTAATCAAATATGAAATTTGATAAAAAAAGCACCTCCGTGTTATTATTAAGTTGCTTAAGCAAAACAAAAACGGGAGGTGAG
>JAJXWJ010000072.1 GCA_021781655.1 Bacillota bacterium
TATCTACCAATAGGGAACTGCTTCAAAAGATTGCATCTGTTTTGATTGAAAAGGAAACCCTTATGGGAGATGAATTTATGGAAATTGTAAAGGGGAGCTCTGCATGGATAAAGAAAGTGGATTTGGAGAAGAAATAGATTTAAATAAGCAGCAGCAAAAACTTGATGCTGTAATTGAAATAATAAATAAAGAAATTATAAATTATATACAAGAAAGAAAAGATATTTCTGAAAAAATATTAGAATATAGAAAAAATAATATTGAAGATTATAAAGATGATGAGGATAAACTTATAGAGTATTTTGATCATGAAAACTACATTAAGGAGGAAGCTTTTAATTTTATCGATAAAAGATTAAAGGAACTTACAATTTTAGAGCAGTCTCCATATTACGGCATGGTTAAGTTTTTTGAAGAAGGTTTTGGTGAAGACCAAATATATATTGGAAGATTTGGTATTACTCCTAAAAATGCTGTGGAGCCTTTAGTAGTGGACTGGAGAGCACCAGTGGCAGCTATATTTTATGGTAGCAGTTTAGGTAAAATCAGCTATACTTCTCCAGAAGGACAAATGGAAGTAGATGTAATTAAAAAAAGACAATATATTATTAAAAGGAAAAAACTTTTAGGAGCTTTTGATACAAATATTGATGTTAAAGATGAAATCCTTCAGTTAGTACTCAGCAAAAATGCAGAAGAAAAGTTGAAAGATATTGTAATGACTATTCAGGCAGAGCAGGATAACATTATTAGGCAGCCGAGAAATAAAGTTGTTGTTGTAAATGGAGTAGCAGGCAGCGGAAAGACAACAATAGCTTTGCATAGGGTTGCATATTTGCTTTATAATTTTAGAGAAGCTTTAAAGGATAAGGTTTTAATATTAGGACCAAATACTATTTTTATGGAGTATATTTCCTCAGTGTTGCCAAGTCTTGGAGAGGTTGGGGTTGAGCAAAAAACCTATGCAGCTTTTGCAATTGAACTTTTAGACTTAAGAAGAAGAGAAGTTATGAATGCTGAAGATTACATGGAAAAACTATTTTCTGATGATAAGTCATTTATTGATAATATTATTTATAAAAATAGCGATAAGTTTAGATTGGATTTAGATGAAATCATAAATAAAACAGAAGATAGTTATGAACTTCAACATATATATTTTAATGAGAAATTAATTATGTCGAAAGATGAATGTAAAAAGCTTTTAAAAGAAGATTTTAAAGATATGCCTTTATTTAGAAGAACAAAAAAAATAAAGAGAATCATATTTTTAAGGTTAAAGGATGAAAGAGATAATAAAATAAGAAATATTGAAAATGAATATAAGCTTTCTTTAGAAAATTTAACAGAAGAGGAATTAAAGTTAAATCAAACATCCTTTGAGTTTAATAGAAAGCTTAAAATAAGAGAAACAATTAAAGAAATCATGGAGCTTAAACATACTTTGTTATGGCTTCAAAACCCAAGTATCAAGGATATTTATAAACATATGAAGACTTATAATCTTTATACAAATGAAGATCTTACGGCACTATTATATTTATCAATAAAGCTAGAAGGCTTAAATTGCGGACGAGAAATAAAGCATGTTGTTTTAGATGAAGCACAAGACTACAATAAATTAGCCTTTTATGTTATAAATAAATTAACTAACTGCCTAGGAATGACAGTAGTTGGAGACAAAAATCAAAAATTGATTCCTTATATTGAAGAAGTTTCTTTAGAACATATAAATGAGAAAATAGAAACAGAGTATTTTAATTTAAATAAAAGTTATAGGTCAACAAAAGAAATAATTGATTTTGCAAGTTCCTATTTAAAAGAGGATAAAGTAGTTCCTTTAGTTAGAAGCGGAAAGCCTGTAGAAAAAGTTACCGTTTCAAAGGAGCAATTAGAAGTCAAGATTAGTGAAATAATAAAAGAATATAAACAAGATGGGTTAGAAAGTATAGCTATAATTTGCAACGATTTATCATTAGTCAAAGAAATTAGTAATATTGTTAAAAAGAATTCCTATATTAAGGTTATAGATAAGGAGCATATGCTTTATAAAGGCGGAACAGTAATAATACCAATTTATCTTGCTAAAGGATTAGAGTTTGATGGAGTAATTATGCTTGAAGCTGATGCTAATGATAAGGTGAAATATACTATGGCTACTAGGGCACTTCATAGGCTTACAGTAATGAACATAGGATAATTAAATGCTTTTAGGTTAAAATAATAATAGGCATCTGAAAAAGCTAGTATTGTAATTGCTTTTTCAGATGCCTTAGTAATTATTGAAAGGGGAATTATTATGTCAAAATTTCGCTCATTAAACAATTCTAAGGCTAGTATGCAAAGTGTAATAGATAATGAAAAGGATATTTTGAAAACAAGCAGAGAAAGTGTTCAGGAAAGAAAACAATTTGCCTTTAATAAATTTAACGTAAATGGTGAAAATCAAAGAGGTGATGATTTAGAAAGAAGTAAAAATCAAAATAATAGCTAAAAATATAGTTTGGAATAAAATTGAGGGCTATAGACATTGACTAAAAGTTCTGCAATGGGTGGGCGCAAATTAGTTAAAGCTACTGGCCCGGAGATGAGGACATTGATTTGTGTAAATTAAAAAAATAATAACAGGGAACATTCACAGATTTGATTTACACAAATCTGCGAATATTCCTAAATAATGAGATTTTTAGCATTATCTGCACTTGAAAAAGCTATGGATTTTGTGAACCTACCTACTTTACCCAGTAAACTTTCCGCCTCACCGGCTTTACCAACCGTTGCACCAATATCCTCTGCACCCAAAAATAAACTTCCAACCGTCACAATTGATTGTCCTAGCACACAAGTATTTCCACTACGAATCTGGTTCCACCAATTTTCAATACTTGCACCGCATAAACAATCAATTCAGTATTATTCTATTTTACCTACTAACTGAGTAATAAGTTCTATATGCTCTTTAATTTTTACTTTTTTTAAATTTTCAACCTTCTCACTACCACCTAAGGCTAATAAAGGTACATATCCAAAGCATTCGTTATATTCTAATTCTCATAATTTAGAAATCGCTTTATTATACTTATCTAATTCTAAATATTTTTCTGTAAAATATTCATCTTTTAAACAATTAAAGAAATGTTTGAATCTTTTTAATATAATATCAAATGTCCCATTCTTATATTTTATGATACTTACATATTCATTCTTTTCCCATGTAATCATATCTCCAAAACCAGTTACCATTATTGGAATAGCCACATTTGCTCTAAAATATGGCATATCTATAACTGCTTGATATTCTTCTGGATTAATTATCTTTAAATTTCCATTTAATATAGTACCAAATCCATATTCCTCCCATACAGATATTAATTCTATTGGTATAATTTCTTTATAGTTATCAATTACTTTCATATCAACTTTGTTATTAAGTTTGTACTCTTTAAATATCTCATTATTCATTGCTTTTCCTCCTAATATGCTAATTTTACATTCAAGTAAGTACTTTTCCTTTCAGCATCAGTCATATTTTTAGCCATTGCTTGAATTTGCTCATCAACAGCATCTATTCTATATTTCCATTGTGACCCAATAGATGAATTGATTCCTTTATCACCCATTCCACCAATATTTAATGGATTTCCTCCTGCAATTTGGTCTGGATTATGAAGTGCTGCTTGAGACTCCATCCATTTATTAGCCTGTGTTTCAGCTTCTTGATATGACATACCTGAATCAAGTGATTCATCTATTTTATTTGCAAGTGCTTCTTTTTTTGCAGCCTGTTGTGCCATATTTCCTTCAATAGAACGTCCTTATGCTATATATCTTTCTCTATTTTTAAGATATTCATCAACTGTTAACTTATTCATGCCAGCTTCTTGATCAGCTAACTGCTGTGCAAATTCACCCTCATCATACTTGGTATTATAGTTAAAATTGACATCGATTTCCTTTATTCTTGGTATACTATTGACAGTTTCTCCTGCCCCCTCGGGGCAAGGTATGTATCCTCATTTTCTACAGTAGAAACCCTTGTACATCAACATTTCCTACAGTTTTTTATACTATTTTCTATTTTGGTGATTTAGGGGGATGAGGTGGCATAGACTTTCAGAAAAATTCTCATTGAAAATTCATTTAGTTCTCTACAGAATTTTTTTTATTTTTTCTGTACCACCTTCGCCACCTTTTCTCCCAATTTTTCTCTCGAAGACCTAGTTTTATTGCAATTTCATTACATCTATTACCATTATTTTATCATACTGATTCCTTGAAAGAGTATATTTTTTCAAAAGAAAATGGCAGCAATAGTTTTAACTATTACTACCATTTTAGTACTATTATGTTTTTTTACTTTAGCTTACCGCAGAATTATTATTATGCAACTAATAGCAATAATGCTTTTATTGATTTTATTCTTGATTATAAACAATCGTTTTTATGCAGCTAGTTTATTCTTTATTATGCATTATACTTTTTTAATACATCCATATCATTCTCATCTAGAACCGCCTTTAACTCATCCTTATCTAAGACAGCCATATAACCACTTGGTAATGCTAGCGTTTTTATTATTGATGGTCTAATCTTTAATAATTGATATGCATAATATGCTTCTAACTCATCGGTAGCAATTGATTCATCAACTGGACCGATATACCATCCTGAGTCACCTTTCTCATGTTCCTTACTTCTTTCTAGGTAAATGTTATCTAGTGATAACACTCCCTTAGTACATACTATCTTGTCTTGAAATGAAATCATTTCACCTTCTAGCTTCAATTTATTTAAGAGAGTACCTTGCTCTAATTGTATCCATAAGGATATGGTTAAGTCATCAGTGCTTTCGCTAAATGGATTTCTGCTATAATCAGGTGCAACTACATTGAATCCCTCGCTACCTTCTACTATTGTAAAGATGCTCCATCCTACTTGAACTTTAAATTTATCCTTTAATTTGCTTGATTCAATATTACCTATTATTTCAAGCAATGCCTCTGCTTGTTCCCTTAAGTATTCTTCAGAATTTACCCTGAATAATTTCACACCAATATTTCTTTCAATACTTATCATTTCTTCAACCTCTCTTCAATCGCTTTTTGCAATGCAGTTCTAGCTGAACTTTCCAGTTCTAACATATTGCTTCTTACGTCACTTGGAACTTCACCTAATTTCGAATGACCTTGCCAGTCAGTCCAATTTTTAGCACCTTTAGATGCATTTGTTGATTTACCTAATCCTATAAAATTATCTTGTAAATTTAAAACTTCTATTTGTTGCTCTCTAGATAACTGGGAGAATCCTGGCATATCAACAATCTCTTTCATTGGCACAATATGGTCTGCCTCTAAAACATCAGTTGCATATCCATATACAGGGTCTATCTTAGTTCCTTCTGGATTAACCATTTTTCTAATGTCATTACTTGGTGTCCTCTTTCTAAGACTACTATATTCTGATTTCGTTATAGGGTCAGCCGCCCCCTCATCAACCTTTTCAATATTTTCAATCGTCTTAATACTACTTATATCTTCCTTCTCTTTTTGAATAAAATTAATATATGGTGACCTTACACCACCAACCCCTGCAATTTCATGGAAACCTATCTCTAATTTGCTTTCCTTTATAAAATCCTTTGCTGCACCTATTCCATCCTTTATTAAGTTTACTCCGTTCTTTAACAGGTTTACTCCGTTCTTTAACAGGTTTACTCCATTCTCCGCCATCTCTGGTGCTGCTACTGATATAGCTAGTAAATTTGCTATTCCATATACATCTTCTCCCGTGCTATCTCCTAGTGCCTTCTTTAATCCGCTTTCCATTACATCATAGCCTGTATTTCTTCCGCTTGTTACATTATTATATATCTTTACTCCTTCATTTATCAACCCATTTACTGCAAATACTACTCCTACTACTGCTGCTACTCCTAATACTTCTGGTCCTGCTACCACTACTGCCGCTATTGTTCCTGCTATTACTATTCCGTCTCCTAGCGCACCTATTATGTTCCCTACTATTGGATGTTCCTCAAACCAGCTTCCTATTGAACTTCCAAACTCTTCAAAGGCCCTCTTTCCTTCTCCTAATAATCCTTCTAGTTCACTTCCTGCTTTATTTATACATCCTTCTATTCCATCTAGTATATTCCACTGATTACTTACACTACTTACTGCTGTTATTCCTCTTATTTTTGCTGCACATCTACTATCTACTTCTCGGCAATTTTTCCCTATCTTATCTATTTTATTTATCATTCCATCTATGCTTGTCTGTACTCTATTTATCCTTCTACAATAGCTTTCTAAATTATCTTCCACTGCTCTTATTCTACTTGACCCTATATCTATTTCTAACTTTCCTTCTGCTGCGCTTATTCCCATAATTACTTCTTCATTTATTGTTTTTGATCTTTTTAAACTACTTTTTGCATTTTCTAATGCTCCATAGCTTACTGCTATTACTCCATTTCCTCCTATGCTTATTAAATCCAAGCCACTCTCACTTCCTTTTATATCCTTTGATATTTGTATTAATTTTTACTCATGACTATTCATTTGCTTCTTTACTTCATTATTTTAATTCTACACAATTTTACAAATTCCTTCTCATTTAACTTATTTATATAATTATTATCAATAATATACTTAAAAAATAGTTAAACATCTCCTTCATATCTTTATGCTGTATTAGCAATCTTGTTACATTCAATCAAATTATCTTTGGATTCTTCTACTATCATTATCAAAACTCATCATTTTGGCACTTTATAATGTTAGATGGTAGAGATATAGGCACATGATTAGACGACTTAAGTAGGGATTTGACGTATATGAAAAGATATTCACCCAGAGTAGTTTAATTTAATTCGTTTACAATGAAAGTCGTATGGAAGTTTAATGGAGAAAAGCTTGGATACTTTGCTACATTTGAAATACACTGTTTTTAGAGCCTGATGTTAAGTGATGCTTAGAGGTTGTCAAATGTGGTAATATGATGATTAATAAAGAAGTATATAGAAGAATTATAGAGGTAACTTCAATATGTAAATTGTTTTGAATAGTGAAGTGTGAAACATATGATTAAAAAGATTACAAATTTGTTGTATAATAAAGTAAAAACGAAAGGAAATGATTTTATGAAGTTTAAATATGCAATGCCTACCGAAATATATTTTGGAGAAAATTCAGTTTTAAATAATAAAGAGGTTTTCAGTAAGCTTGGCTCTAGTGCTTTGATTGTTACAGGTAGAAATTCTGCAAAAAAGAATGGCTCTTATAATGATGTAACTATGGCACTTAAAGAAGTTGGAGTAGAATTTTTTTTGTTTGATGAAGTGGAAGAAAATCCTTCTTTAGAGACAATAGAAAAAGGAAGCAGTATTGGTAAGGAAAACAATGTAGATTTTGTCATTGGAATAGGCGGTGGTTCACCTATGGATGCGGCTAAAGCAATGGCTATTTTTATTAAAAATCCTAAAATTAATGCCGATAATATTTTCGATGCTGGAAAGCTTTTAGCTATTCCTGTAGTAGAAGTAGCAACTACTTCTGGTACTGGTTCAGAAGTTACTCAATACAGTATTGTAACTTCCAATAAAGATAAAACTAAAAAAAATTTGGGACAAACAGTATTTCCAAAAGCTGCTTTTCTTGATTATAAATATACTAGTAATTTGTCGCATGAAATAACTGTTAATACTGCTTTAGATGCATTCACACATCTAGTTGAAGGTTATTTAAATTCAAACAGTACTTTTATGTCGGACATATATGGTGAAAAAGGTTTTGAGCTATTTAATTTCTGCTTTGATAAATTACTTAAGTCTGAGCTATCCGATGAATTTAGAGAAAAGGTTATGCTTGCATCTACTATTGCGGGAATTCAAATAGCTCAAAATGGCACATCTTTACCCCATGGTATGGGATATCCATTAACTTATTTTAAGGGAATTCCTCATGGCTTAGCAAATGCAGCTTTGACGATGGAATATTTAAAGAATTTTAAAGATAAAACAAAGATAGACAATATGTTAAAATGCCTAAAGCTTGATAGTCTAATGGATTTAGAACAATATTTAAAAAAATTAGTTAATATAAATATTGATATAACAGAAGAAGAAATACTAGATTATTCAAACAAATTATTTTCCAATAAAGACAAACTTAAAAATCATCCTGAAAATGTTGAACTTACTGATATTGTAAAAATCTACAGCAAAAGCTTGCTAAAGTAAGTGAAAAACAAGTCCATTTAGTCAATAGTTATGCTAGATGGACTTGTTTTTTAAATGTTAATTAATGAAATCTCTATCAATAGTGATTTTGGAATTAAAATTTGGATGAATACTTTTAATTCTTGTATCTATATCTTCCTTAAGTTTATGCTCAGAAATTTCGGTAAAATCAAAATCTTGACTAAGCACTATGTCAAAAATTAAGTTTCTATTTTCACCCTCACCAACGATTCTAAAGTCATGAAAGGAATGTATTAGAGGAAAGTTTTTTAATATTTCAGCTATCATCCCTTTAAGTTCTCCAACTTCTCCTGAGTCTTCACAAATTGGATCCATGTGGATAACTACGAATATATTAAGCTTTTCAGATAGATCTTTTTCAGCTTTATCGATAACATCGTGTATATCAACTATTGAAACGTTACTTGGAACTTCTGCATGGAGAGAAGCCATACATCTTCCAGGACCGTAATCGTGAATTATTAAGTCGTGAATTCCTAAAATATAATCATAAGACATAATACTTTTAGAAATTTCTTTAACTAAATAAGGGTCGGGAACTTTTCCAAGAAGAGGATCTATAGTATCTTTTATAAAAGATACACCAGAAAAGATTATAAAGATAGCAACTATTGCTCCTATATATCCATCTACGGTAACATGTAAAAATTGTGATATTAAAAGTGAAAGTATTACACCTATAAGTATAGCAACATCATTTAAGGCATCTACTCCAGTAGCTACTATAGTAGATGATTGTATTTTTTTTCCTATAGTTTTATTAAAATGGCTTAGCCAAAGTTTTAAAGGAATTGCAATTAAAATTATTATTAATGAAGTTATACTAAAGTGCACAGCTTCTGGGTGAAGTATTCTATCAAAGGAAGAACGAATAAATTCATAGCCAATTAAAATAATTATAAAAGACACTATTAATGCAGAAATATACTCTATTCGTCCATGACCAAAAGGATGCTCCTTGTCAGCAGGTTTGCTAGCAAGTTTAAATCCTATTAATGTAACTATTGATGAAGTTACATCGGCAAGGTCGTGAAAAGCATCTGCTATCATAGCTATACTGTTTGAAAATATACCAAGGGTAAGTTCTACAGTAAATAGGATTAAGTTTATAATTATTCCTATAATACCGCTCAATCTACCGTATTGTTCACGTACTTCTTTATCATGAATTTTATCATTGTTTTTAATAAAATTTGTTGTCAAAAATTTAGTTATCATAAAAAACACCATCCTATACTGCCATTTGAAATCATTATAACATATATTATTATAACTAGCATGTTAACCTAGTTAAAAAAGGTAAATGGAAAAATTAGAATAAACTTCTTATAAATATTGATATATTATATTCTTTTTTGTAGAAATAAACTTTTGTTTTTTGTATACTAAAATAAAACCATTTAGTTAGAATATTTTATGGGAGCGTGGTAACTTTGAATAAAGCAATAGATTTTGCTCAGGATTTAATAGATTTTATATATGAGAGTCCTTCTGCATTTCATGCAGTTAAAAGCATAAAAAGTATTTTTTTAAATAATGGATATGAACAGTTATGTGAAGGTAATAGGTGGGAACTTAAAAAGGGCGGTAAGTATTATGTAAGCCGAAATGACTCTGCAATAGTTGCATTTTGTGTAGGTACAGGATTAGTTGCTAAAAAAGGTTTTAAAATTATTGGAGGTCATACAGATAGCCCTTGCTTTAGAATAAAACCTAATCCTGTTATAGTTGCGGAAGGTAAATATTTAAAACTTAACACAGAAGTTTATGGTGGCCCTATTCTTAATACTTGGATGGATAGACCTCTATCGTTGGCAGGTAGAGTAGTTATTAAAGGTAAGGATGTGCTAAGACCAGAAGCTATCTTAATAAATATAAATAAACCGATAATGGTTATTCCAAACCTTGCTATTCATCAAAATAGAAATATTAATAAAGGAATAGAGCTTAATAAGCAAGTGGATATGCTTCCTTTGTTGTCTTTAGTTAATGAAACCTTTGAAAAAGACAATTTTCTATTAAATATAATTGCAGATAAATTAAAAATTGAAAGTAGTAACATTTTAGATTTTGATTTATACTTATATGAATATGAGAAAGGCAAAATAATAGGACTAGAAAATGAATTTATATCTAGCAGCAGATTGGATGACTTAGAAATGCTACATGCAGCAGTGCATTCATTGGTTAATACTAAAGCTTCAGAGGCAACCAATGTTCTTGTATGCTTTGATAATGAAGAGGTTGGAAGTGCAACAAAACAAGGAGCGGATTCAAGCTTTTTATCAAATGTGTTGGAAAGAATAGTAATAGCCTTTGGAGGGGATAGAGAAGATTACTTTAGAAGCTTACATAAGTCATTTATGATTTCAGCTGATTCTGCACATGCAGTACATCCTAACAAAGGAGAAAAAAGCGACCCAACAAACAGGCCAATTATTAATAATGGACCAGTAATAAAAATAAATGCCAATCAAAAGTATACGTCAGATGGGGATTCAAGCAGTGTATTTGAGGGAATATGTAAAATGGCTGGAGTTCCAGTACAAAAATTTGTAAATAGATCGGATGAATTGGGTGGGAGCACAATAGGACCAATAAATTCAACTCATTTAGGGATTAGGAGTGTAGATATCGGAACACCGGTTATCGCTATGCATTCAATAAGGGAACTTAGCGGTATTTACGATCACTTATACTTAAATAAATCGTTTGAACAATTTTATAATCTATAAATTATGAGGAGGCAGATTATGAAGCTTTTTGGGACAATGGAAGTAAAAGAAAATGAATTATATATTGGAAATATGAGTACTAAAGAATTAATTAATGAGTTTGGAAGTCCGCTTTATGTAATAGATGAACAGCTTGTAAGAGACAAGTGCAGAGCTTATTTAAATAATTTTAAAGCTTGTGAAAACAAAGTAGCGTATGCAGGCAAAGCTTTTTTAACAAAAGCTATGTGCAAAATAATAAGCGAAGAAGGCTTAAGTCTAGATGTTGTTTCTGGTGGTGAGCTGTACACAGCATATAAAAGTGGATTTCCTATGGAAAATATAATTTTTCATGGCAACAATAAAACAATAGAAGAAATAACCATGGGTATAAACTTTGGCGTTGGAACTTTTGTGGTAGACAATTATTATGAAATGAATAAAATAAATGAAATTGCTAATGAAAAGGATATATGTCAAAAAATATATTTAAGAATAACGCCTGGAATAGAGGCTCACACACATGAGTATATTAAAACAGGTCAAATAGATTCGAAATTTGGTTTTACAATGTTAAATAGTGAAACTATAAATGCAGTAGAAACTGCTATGAAATTGCCAAATATAAAGCTTGAAGGGTTGCATTGCCATATAGGCTCCCAGATTTTTGATATTGCACCATACAAAGAAGCTGTAGAAGTGATGCTTAAACTAATACAAGAAATTAAGGAAAAAACCGATTATGAAATAAACGAACTAGATTTAGGCGGTGGTTTTGGAATATATTATACAAGTGAGGATGATCCAAAAACTGCAGAAGCATTTTGCACTGCTATTTTAGATAAGGCGACACAAGTAGTTAAAACGCTAAGTATAAAATTGCCAAGGTTAATAATTGAGCCAGGAAGGTCTATAATAGGCAATGCGGGCACTACATTATATACAGTTGGTTCCATTAAAGAAATAAAAGGAGTTAGAAAATATGTATCTGTTGATGGTGGAATGACAGATAATATAAGACCTGCTCTTTACAATGCAGTTTATGAATGTGCTGTGGCAAATAAATTTTGTGATGAGCAATTAGAAAAGGTAACAATTGCAGGAAAATGCTGCGAATCAGGGGATATTTTAATTACAGATGCTAATATTCCAAGGGTAGTAAGTGGAGATATTTTAGCAGTAGCGACAACAGGCGCATATGGTTTTTCTATGAGTTCAAATTATAATAAAATACCAAGACCAGCAGTAGTTTTAGTTAAAGATGGCCAGGCAAGGTTAATTTGCAAAAGACAGTCTTATGACGATTTGCTGCAAAATGAAATAATATAGTAGTTAATGAAATAAAAAAGTGGATGTTGCATAAAAATTGTGATATCCACTTTTTTTATTTACGTATTCTAAAAATTTAGTTTAATTATTTAAATAAAGGGAATAATAATTTAAGCTAAGTAATTTAGAAAGGGTTGGTATTTATGCTTTACGCATACATAATACTTGGAATTTTTGTTTTAATCGTAGCAGCAGGTGTAGTTATAACATTGAGAAGAGAGAATCATCATGAAGAAGAACCTTATGTTAAGGTAGAAGATGGTGAATTAGAGAAACATGCTGCAGATATTTCAGAATATCATAATAAATTAAAAAGCTCAAAAAGTAATAAAAAGTTAATGGAAAACCTAGAGCGATCCTATAATGCTGTCATAAAAGGCTACAATTATTTAGATAAGGAAATAAATGATAAGAAAGACGTTATTTCTGCTAGTGAATGGATAATGGATAACATCTATTTAATAGAAAAAGAATTTAAAGATATTAAATACAATATTCCTAAAAATCATAATAAGAATTTGCCGATTGTAACTTCTGGGGGCATGAAAGGTTATCCAAGAATTTATCATATAGCAATAGAGTTAGTTGCACATTCAGATGGGAAAATAAATGAAAATACAATTCTTAGTTTTATAAATGGATATCAAAAGCAAGCTATACTAACAAATAAGGAATTATGGGTTCTTCCAATAATGTTAAGAATAGCAATTTTGCAAAATATAGAGAAAACTCTAAAAAAAATCGTGGAAGCTCAAAAAGACAGAAATTTGGCTGAAGAAATAGGCATAAAATTAATTAATGCATCAAACATTGGCGAAAGTGAAGAAATTCTTGCTAAAATAAGTGAAGAAAATTTAAAATTTACGGCTCATTTTACTGGAAGGCTTTTAAAGCTATTAAGAGATAATGCCATAGATGACGATAAAATTTATAACTGGATAGACAAAAACTTAGATGTATTAGAAATTAACAGTGAAAAGGTTGTACTTTTAGAACATCAAAAACAAATGAGTTATCAAATTTCCATGGGAAATTGCATTAATTCTATAAGAGCTGTAGAAGCAATAAATTGGAATGATTGTTTCGAAAAATTAAGTTATGTAGAGGAAATATTAAAGGGAGATCCAAGTGGGATTTATAAAAAAATGGATTTTGAATCTAGAAATTATTACAGATATAAAATTGAAAGCTTAGCTAAATATTTAAAACTACCAGAATCCTATGTAGCAAAGTTATGCATAAGCTGTGCAAAAGATGCAGAAGGAAATTCAAATAATGATTATGAAACTCATGTTGGATATTATATTATAGATGATGGTATAAGTTGCATAAAGAAAAAATTAGGATATAAAGAAAAGGGATTAAGAATTTTAGCCCTTCCATTTAAAAAATATGGAGAAGTTTTTTTTGTGCTTGCTAATATTTTAGGAACATGCATTTTAACAGCTGCAATTCTTTTAATATGTTTTTCAGATGATAACAATAAAATACTTTGGAAGTATATAATATCAGGCCTAGTTGCAATTATTCCATGCAGTGAAATAGTAAATTCAATCTTAAATTGGAGTATTGTCCATATAGCTTCACCGAGATATGTACCTAAAATGGAACTAAAAGAAGGAATTCCAGATAATTCAAAAACCTTAGTTTGTATACCTACACTTTTAGAAAATGAAGAAAAAGTTAAGGAACTTTTTAATGAACTAGAAGTATATTATTTAGCAAACAAAGAAAAAAATTTGTACTTTGCTATTTTAGGAGACTTTAAAGACAGTGTTAATGAAAAGGAAGCAGCTGATGATGGTATCGTTAATACAGCTTTAAATGTAACAAATTATTTAAATGAAAAATATAGAAATGATGAAGAAAAAATATTCTATTTTTTTAACAGGTATAGAATGTATAATGAAAAAGAAAAAAAATGGATGGGCTACGAAAGAAAACGTGGAAAAATCATGGAGCTAAACTGTATTTTGAGAGGGAATAAAAAAAGCAGTTATAATGTAATCAGTAACCCTATAGAGGACTTGCAAGATATAAAATATGTAATAACGTTGGATGCTGATACAAAGCTACCAAGAGCTTCTGCCAAAAGGTTAGTAGGTGCTATGAATCATGTTTTAAACAAAGTTTATATAAAGGATAAGAAGGTTATTAGAGGATATGGCATTATGCAGCCAAGAATTAGCATTAGTACTGTCAGTGCAAATAAAACTTTATTTTCAAGAATATTTTCTGGGGAAACTGGTATAGATACATATAATGCAGCAGTTTCTGATATATATCAAGACTTGTTTGGTGAAGGTATTTTTGTAGGTAAAGGAATTTATGATGTGGATGCATTTAATAGTATTTTAACTAGTGAAATAAAAGAAAATTCTGTACTTAGCCATGATCTTTTGGAAGGAGCTTATGTTAAATGTTCTTTAGTCACAGATGTAGAGCTCATTGATGGTTTCCCGGCTTATTACAATGCAAATGCGAGAAGGCTTCATAGATGGGTAAGAGGAGACTGGCAGCTGATTCCGTATATAATTAGAAAATCACCATTAAATTTCATATCAAGATGGGAAATGGTAGATAATCTTAGAAGAAGTGTTTTAACACCGTCTATAATTTTATTGATTGCAATTTCTTTGTCTATAGCACCAGATAGTATAGATGTATGGCTTAGTTTAATTTTTATTTCTTTAATATGTCCTTGGATTTTTGATGTTACCGAAGTAATTGCTTCGCCCATGAGAGGCATAAGTATTTCAGGTAAAATAGATAGCAACAAATTTGTTTTAGAACAAATATTTTTAATATTTTGTTTTTTACCATTTATGGCTTACAATATGATAGATGCTATATTAAGAACATTGTATAGACTTATCGTAAGTAAAAAGAATATGCTAGAGTGGCAGACTGCTGCTGATGTGGAAGCAAAGAGCAGTAAATCCTTTTTTGGCTACTTATCTTTAATGTGGGTTAGCAGTGTAATAGCTGTTGTAATTGAATATTTAGCTTTTAAAAGGGGTTTTTATATTGCAATTGTTATGGCCCCATCTTGTTTTTTATGGTTTATAAGTCCATATATAGCTTTTTACATTAGCAAGGACATAAAAAAGAAGGAAGTAGCTATTTCGCACATTGAAAAAGATATGTTAAGAGAAATTTGTCGAAGAACTTTTGCTTATTTTGAAGATTTTAATGCTGAGGGTGATAACTTTTTAGCTCCGGATAATTTTCAGGAAGAGCCAGCAAATGGAATAGCTCATAGAACATCACCAACTAATATTGGTATGGGGATTTCATCAAGTTTTGTTGCATATGATTTTGGATATTTAGATATTAAGCAGTTAATATCTAGGTTAGAAAAAACAATTTCAAGTGTCGAAGTTTTAGAAAAATATAAAGGACATCTATATAATTGGTATGATACAAAAAGCAAAGCTCCATTGTATCCTAAATTTATATCTACAGTAGACAGTGGAAACTTAGTCGGATATTTGTGGTTATGTATGAAAGGCTTACAAGATTATTTAAATGAACCAATAATAAATTGGAATAGGATTCAAGGAATTTCTGATACACTAAGGCTTGGAAATGAAGAAATTGAAAAAAAGCTTCAAATAAAAAATTATTTTGATCCAGCAATTTCAGGAATGTTCACTTTAAATAACGATTTAATAGCTTATAAAAAGCTTTTAGCAGACCTTTTAGAATCCTGCGATAAAATAGAAAAAAACAATAGGAATGTTACTTTATACTGGAATAGTAAAATAAGAAGCACTGCACAAGATATAATAAAAAATTTGGAGAAGTTATTCCCTTTTGCAGAGATTTTAGAGGATAGAGAAGCTATGCTTCTAGATAAAGGGGACAGTATAAAAAAAATATATGACAAAATCACTTTGAAAAATGATAGTTTAGAAATTGAAAAAATCATTTCTTCAATAGCTTTAAACGATGATGCTATTAGTGATGATATAAAATGGGTTAACGAGTTGTCAAACCTTATGCTACAATCAAAAACGCAAATTGATGAAATCGTTAATTCAATAAATAACATCTATAATAGATTAAAGGTTATAGCGGATTCAACAGATTTTAAATTATTATTTGACGAAAAAAAGCAATTATTTTCTATAGGGTATGATGTTGAAAAAGGAGAACTCGGTAGCAATTGTTATGATTTACTTGCTTCAGAAGCTAGGCAAGCAAGTTTTGTTGCAATTGCAAAAGGGGATGCTCCTCCAGCCCACTGGTTTAAGCTTGGAAGGGCGATGACATTAATAAATAAAGGTAAAGCATTAGTTTCTTGGAGTGGTACTATGTTCGAATATTTTATGCCTTTAATTATTATGAAAAATTTTGAAGATACACTATTAAATGAAACATATAAAAATGTTT
>JAJXWJ010000160.1 GCA_021781655.1 Bacillota bacterium
ATAAATAAAGAATTAGAGAAGATAAAAGCTCAAGAAGTCGTAAAGGTTAAGAAAAAAATTGGAGTCATTTGTTTAGAAAATCAAGACTTTTATAGAGAAGTAGAAGAAGGAGCTATAATTACAGGAAAGAAACTTGATGTTGAGATAGTGTGTAATACACCGGAAAAATATGATCCAGATAAACAGGTTGAAAATTTTAAAGACTTTATAAAAGCTGGTATGGACGGAATAATTGTGGTAGCTGCAGATACAAATAAAGTCAAAACTGTTATTGATGAAGCACATGAAAAGGGTATAAAAGTTGTATGTATTGATGTAGATGTTAAAGGTAGTAAAAGAGATGTTTTTGTCACTTCAAATAGTTTTGTAGGAGGAATTGCAGCTGGAAAAGCAGCAATAAAGCATTTAAATAATAAAGGAAAAGTTATTTCATTATTATGTGCATCAGAGGTTCCTACGGTGCAGGAAAGATATAGAGGTTTTGTAGAAGCATTAAAGGATAGCCCGAATATTCAGATTGTGGAAAAGATTGAACAAAAAGATACAGAGGAAGGGAATACAAGAAAAATTTTAGAAGATATCATTAACAAAAAAGATTTTGATTTGTTATATTTGGTAAATGGAAAAGCAGGAGAGATAGCTGTAGATTTATGGAAAGATAGAGGCTTAGATAAGAAACTCATAGTTCTTAGTAAAGATGAAAAGGTAACTGATGCGATATTAGATGGAATCGTTTGTAGCCAGATTGTACAAAGAAACAAATTATGGGGAGAAACGGCAGTTAAAGTTTTAAATAACTTATTTAACGGCAAAAAGTGCGATGAGATCTATGACACAGGTATGTATGAAATAAATAAAAATAATTATTCAATCTTCATAAATAATAAATAATAAAGTTACAATTTACGACAAAATTAAGCTATAAATAGATACTAAAATTATTATTTTCATGATATATTATAAAGGTAAATATAAAATAACCATGCAAAGGCGTAGGTAAAAGATGGGGGTAAACATATGAAAATTGCACTAATTGCACACGATAAAAAGAAGGAGCAAATGATAGAATTCGCAAAATATTATACTGATATTTTAAAGGAACATGACCTTTTTGCAACTGGGACTACGGGACAAAAAGTTATGGATGCTACAGGTCTTAAGGTTACAAGGTTTCAATCTGGTCCACTAGGTGGAGATCAGCAAATTGGAGCTATGATAGCTAAAGATGATTTGGATATAGTTATATTTTTAAGAGATCCGCTAACAGCTCAGCCTCATGAACCGGATGTAAGTGCACTATTAAGATTATGCGATGTTTATTCTATTCCACTAGCAACTAATATAGTAAGTGCAGAAATTTTGATGACAATGGTTAAAGATAAAAATATTCAAATAAAAGAACTAAGAGGTAAGATCAAATAATCATTATTCACCTTACAGTTATGATATAACAAGTAGTTATAGAAATAAAAATTTAAAGGACTGAGTAATACATATGTGTGAAGAAGAACAATTGAAATATTTAAAATTGCTTTCAATACAATATCCAAATATAAATAGAGCATGTACAGAAATAATAAATTTGAAGGCAATACTAAATTTACCTAAAGGAACAGAACATTTTTTAACAGATATACATGGAGAGTATGAGCCATTTATTCATGTGTTAAAAAATGCTTCTGGTGTTATAAAAAGAGAAGTTGAAGATATATTTAAAAACACCTTAAGGCAAGAGGAAAAGAAGAAGTTATTGACCTTAATATACTATCCAGAGCAAAGAATGGACATAGTTATAAAGGAAGAAAGCAATATAGATGATTGGTATAAAATCAATCTATACAGATTGATAGAAATATGCAGACATGTATCATCAAAGTACACAAGGTCAAAGGTCAGAAAGGCACTGCCAAAGGACTTTGAATATATTATCGAAGAACTTTTACATGAGCACGTAAAAAATTTGAATAAAAATGAATACTATACTGAAATTATAGAAACCATAATAGATATCGATAGAGCGAGAGAGTTTATTATTGCACTTTCAAAACTTATTCAGAGGCTTGTTATAGATAGGCTTCATATAATTGGTGATATTTATGATAGAGGTCCGGGAGCACATATTATTATGGATACGCTTATAGACTATCATGCAGTAGATATTCAATGGGGTAATCATGATGTGCTATGGATGGGAGCAGCAGCAGGTTCAGAAGCTTGTATGGCTAATGTTGTAAGAATTTGTGCCAGATATGCAAATTTAGATACCATTGAAGATGGGTACGGAATAAATATTCTTCCTCTTGCTACTTTTGCTTTGGAATATTACAAAGATGATCCATGTTTAAATTTTTATCCTAAAATAGATGGTGACAAAAATTACAGCAGAAATGAAATACAGCTTATTGCACGAATGCACAAGGCTATTGCTGTAATTCAGTTTAAGCTGGAAAATGAAATTATTTCTCGTAATAAAGAGTTTAAAATGGAAAACCGTCTAATGTTACACAAAATCGATTATAATAATGGAACAATAGAAATAGATGGAAATAACTACAAATTAACTGATGATAAATTTCCAACTATTGACCCAAAGAACCCATATAAATTAACTTTAGAAGAAAAAGAACTTGTTGAAAAGTTAAAATTTTCTTTTATGAGCAGTGAAAAGCTTAATAGACATGTTAGATTTTTATTTTCAAATGGAAGCTTGTATTTAAAATTTAATTCTAATCTTCTATATCATGGATGTGTTCCGCTAAATGAAGATAAAAGTTTTAGGCAAGTTACTATTAACGGAAAAAAGTACGCTGGAAAGGCACTTTTAGAAAAATTAGAAATACTGATTAGAGAAGGTTATTTTTATAAAGAAAATACTTGTGAAAGGCAAAAGGGAAGAGATATGATTTGGTATCTATGGACAGGTCCTTTTTCTCCGCTCTTTGGCAAGGAACATATGAAAACCTTCGAGAGGTATTTTATTAAAGATGCAAAAACACATAATGAGAAAAAAGATCCTTATTATACACACAGAGATGATGAAATAGTGTGTAAAAACATTTTAAAGGAATTTGGATTGGATCCAGAAACTTCCCATATTATTAATGGGCATGTTCCAGTAGAAAAGATTAATGGAGAAAGTCCAATAAAAGCAAATGGAAAGCTTTTAGTCATCGATGGAGGTTTTTCAAGAGCTTATCAAAGCAAAACTGGTATTGCAGGATACACTCTTATATATAATTCTTTTGGTTTACAACTTGTATCTCATGAAACCTTTGAGTCTACAGAAAAAGCTATAATGGAAGGGAAAGATATTTTGTCCTCAACTGTTGTACTAGAGCAATCTACAAAGAGGAAAAGGGTTAAGGATACAGACATCGGAGAAGATTTAAAGGAACAAATTGAGCATTTAAAATTGCTACTTTATGCTTACAGAAAAGGCTTAATTAAAGAAAAAAATAAATAAAAATAAGGTTTTTAATTTAATTTTAATGTTTATAATTTAAAATATGCATAATAAGTTTTGAGAGGATGAATTTGATGAATATTATACAAAC
>JAJXWJ010000073.1 GCA_021781655.1 Bacillota bacterium
ATTAATTTTTCCCACTGAAAAATTAAAATAAAAATGCCTTTAAGGCACTTTTATTTTACTTCTAAATAAGATTTTAACACTTCTTCAAGTATTTCATCTCGATCCAGCTTTCTTACTAAAGCTCGTGCACCATTATAATTAGTAATATAAGTAGGATCACCAGATATAATATAACCAACTAATTGATTAATAGGATCATATCCCTTTTCCTTTAACGAGTTAAAAACTTCATTCATAATCGCCTTTGTTAAGTCTTTTTTGCTTTTAAGTACATCAAACTGAATCGTATTATCGTTCCCGTTTCCCATATGGACTTCACCCCTTTGTAAAATTGTTTCGTCCTAGTTATATATATTATAATGCAAATTTAAGCCAATGTATACTATTTAACTAATTTTGCCAAAGTATTTTTAACATTTTCTATTGCTTCCTTTAATTTTGACGGATCTTTTCCTCCAGCTTGTGCCATATCTGGTCTTCCACCGCCGCCACCGCCGCAAATTGTAGCTGCTTCTTTAATAATATTTCCAGCATGTGCTCCTTTTGTAACAGCATCACTAGTTGCCATTGCTATTAATTGCACTTTTTCACCTGAAGCACTTCCTAGAACAACAACACCTTCTTGAAGCTTATCTCTAATTTTATCTGCAAGATTTCTAAGAGCATTTCCATCAATATCTTTTACAACAGCTGCTGCAAGCTTAATACCGTTAATAGTTGTTACTGAATTTAATATTTCATCTTCACTACCTGAAGCAATTTTAGCCTTCAATTTTATAATTTCTTTTTCTTTTTCTTTTAAGTCATTTAAAAGTCCATCTAATTTAATATTTATATCTTTTTCTGAACATTTTAAATCCTTTTCTATATTTTTTAATATAACATTCTTTTCATCTATAGTTTCTAATGCTTTAAAACCAGTTGCTGCTTCTATTCTTCTAACTCCAGCAGCAATACCTGTTTCATTAATTATTTTAAAGATTCCTATTTCACCACTATTTTTCACATGGGTTCCACCACATAGTTCTTTACTGAAATCACCAACACTAACTACCCTAACACTATCACCATATTTATCATCGAAAAGTGCTGTAGCTCCTGAATTTTTAGCTTCATCAAGAGACATAACTTCCGTATTAACGGCAAAAGCCTCCATTATTTTTTCATTTACTATTGTTTCAACCTTCTTAATTTCTTCAGCTGATAAACCAGCAAAATGAGTAAAGTCGAATCTAAGCCTGTCACTATCAACCAAGGAACCTGATTGATGAACATGACTTCCTAATACTTCTATTAATGCTTCTTGAAGCATATGAGTTGCTGTATGGTTTTTACATATACTGCTTCTCCTTGCTTTATCCACTTCAAAAGTTAAACTATCGCCTACATTAATAGTTCCTTTTATTGCTGTTACAAAGTGAATTATTTTCCCAGCAATATTTTTTTTACAACCTGTGACTATTCCTTCAAAATTATCATTGTAAACTTTTCCAATATCTCCAACCTGACCACCCATTTCACTATAAAATGGTGTAGCTTCTGATAGCAAAATTGCTTCTGCACCTTCTTCAACAGACGAAACAAATTGGTTTTCATTTATCAAAAAGTTTACTTTTGATGTAAGCTTTAAATTATCGTATCCATCAAATACTGTAGTAAGTTCTGCTGGTATTTTATCTAAAACGCTGTTTTCTGTACCCATATAAGTATATTCTGCTCTAGCAGCTCTAGCTCGAGTTTTTTGTTTTTGCATCTCTTCATTGAAACCTTCATTATCTATAGAAAGTCCATTATCTTCTGCTATTTCTTCAGTAAGTTCCATTGGGAAGCCATAAGTATCATATAATTTAAATACTTTTTCTCCAGAAATTACTTTTTCATTTTTGCTTTTAATTTCAATGATATAATCATTTAATATTTCAATACCACTATCTATTGTTTCGGCAAATCTTTCCTCTTCAAGCTTTAACACCTTTTTGATGTACTCTGCCTTTTCCAATAATTGCGGATAGGCATCCTTTGAATTTTCAATAACAATATCACATATAGAACTTAAAAAAGTCCCTTCTATGCCAAGTGCTTTTCCATGCCTTGCAGCCCTTCTAAGCAATCTTCTTAATACGTAGCCTCTTCCTTCATTTGAAGGTAAAATATCATCACAAATCATAAAGGAAGTACTTCTTATGTGATCTGTTATTATACGAATAGATAAATCTTTCTTTTCATCTTCACCATAAGTAACTTTTGCAATTTTACAAACTTCGTCTAAAATTTTTTTAATAGTATCTATTTCAAAAATACTAACCTTGTTTTGCATAATACAAGCCATTCTTTCAAGTCCCATACCTGTATCGATGTTAGGATTAGCTAATTTATTATAATTGCCTTCTTCATCTTTGTCAAATTGGGTAAACACAAGATTCCAAAACTCCACAACCCTATCGTTTTCAGATGCTTCTACAAATTCTTCTACAGTAGAAATTACGCCTTCCCCTCTGTCATAATGAATTTCTGAGCAAGGTCCACAAGGCCCAAGTCCATGCTCCCAAAAATTATCTTCTTTACCAAGCCTAAATATTCTATTAGAATCGAATCCTACTTTTTCAGCCCAAATTTTGAAAGCCTCATCATCATCTTGATAGATTGTAACATATAATTTTTCTTTTGGAAGCTTTAAAACCTCTGTTACGAATTCATAAGCCCACGGAATAACTTCCTCTTTAAAATAATCCCCAAAAGAAAAGTTACCAAGCATTTCAAAAAAAGTTGCATGTCTTGACGTTTTTCCTACGTTTTCTATATCGCCAGTTCTAACACATTTTTGACAAGTAGTTATCCTCTTCCTTGGAGGAGTAGATAGTCCTGTAAAATAAGGCTTAAGTGGTGCCATTCCTGCATTTATTATAAGAAGACTCTTATCGTTTTTAGGCACTAAAGAAAAGCTTTGTAACCTTAAGTGTTCTTTTGATTCAAAAAACTTTAAATACGCTTCTCTAATTTCATTTAATCCCATACTATTCATATGTATTCCTCCATTTTTAAAAAATATTCTTAGGCACTAGAAAATAATTAATAATTTTTCAGTATGCCACAAACAAAAAAAGCCCCGTTCCTTGAGATTCAAGGGACGAAAGGCTAAAATTCCGCGGTACCACCCTAATTACACGTTAGTGTCACTTGTTTAAGTACAGCTCGGAGTTTGCTTCAATAAATTGGTCAAGAAGTTTTCACCTAGCACTTCCTCTCTAAATATACCAAATTTAAATACTTTTTCTCCTCATCGCTCAAATCATATAACTAGATTATATTTAAAATAACTAACTATGTCAATATAATTAGAAATTAATGTCCATGTACATGTTCATGAATAGTGTCTGAATGAGACTTTAATTCCCAAGGCTCTAGTCCTACGCTTTCTCTATAATTATTAATTGCTTTATGAATAGCTTCTTCTGCAAGTACAGAGCAATGCATTTTAACTGGTGGAAGTCCATCTAGTGCCTCAGCCACTGCTTTGTTGGAAAGTTCCCAAGCTTCCTCTAATGTTTTTCCTTTAATTAATTCAGTTGCCATACTTGAAGATGCAATTGCAGACCCACATCCAAAGGTTTTAAACTTTACATCTTCTATTTTATTATCGGAAACCTTTAGATATATTTTCATTATATCTCCACATTGTGCATTTCCAACTTCACCAATTCCATTTGCATTTTCAATTTCTCCAACATTTCTAGGATTTCTAAAGTGATCCATTACTTTATCGCTATACATCATAATTAATTTTCCCCTTTCTCTTTTAGAAATTGTTCCCATAAAGGGGACATTTCTCTTCTTCTTTTTATTATTCTTGGTAAAACTTCTAATACATAATCAATTTCATCTTCTGTTGTTTTTGCTCCTAAAGTAAGTCTTAAAGAACCATGAGCTGTTTCATGATTTAAACCTAATGCTAAAAGTACATGAGAAGGATCTAATGAACCTGATGCACAAGCGCTTCCAGTAGAACCGTATATTCCTTCGTCATCTAAATCAAGTAGAAGGGTTTCTCCTTCTATACCTATAAAACTAAAATCTGTATTTCCAGGAAGCCTTTTATTTCCTCTTGGCCCATTTAGTTTTGTATATGGTATTCTTTCTAATATTCCATCTATTAATTTTTCTCTAAGGTCATAAACTCTTTTTGATTCTTCTGCAAGTTCAGCAGTTGCAAGTTCTATTGCTTTTCCAAGACCAACTATACCTGAAATATTTTCGGTACTTGCTCTCTTATTTCTTTCTTGACCGCCGCCATGAATTAAATTATCTATTCTTATACCTTTTCTAATATATAATGCTCCAACACCTTTTGGTCCATAAAACTTATGTCCAGCAAGGGAAAGCAAATCTATGTTCATATCTTTAACATCCACAGGTACATGTCCTACAGCCTGAACAGCATCTGTATGAAAAAGTATCTTCTTTTCTCTTAAAAAGGTTCCAATTTCTTTTATTGGCTGAAGTGTTCCTACTTCGTTGTTAGCAAACATAATCGAAACTAAAATTGTTTTATCTGTAATAGCATTTTTAAGATCTTCTATATTTATAAAACCTTCCGCATCAACTGGTAAATACGTTACTTCACAGCCATTTCTTTCTAAATACTTACAAGTATTTATTACTGCATGGTGCTCAATGGCCGTAGTTATAATGTGATTACCTTTGTTTCTAAGTGCAGAAACTATACCCTTAATTGCCCAGTTATCAGCTTCTGAACCACCTGCTGTAAAATATATTTCATCTTTATCTGCATTTATAGCTTTAGCTATTCTTTCTCTTGCTTTTAAAATAGCCTTTTTTGTATCTTCTGAAAATGTGTATAACGATGACGGATTACCAAACTGTTCTGTAAAATAAGGAAGCATTTCCTCTAAAACTTCTGGTCTCGTATATGTAGTAGCTGCATAATCTAAATAAACTTTTTTGCTCATCCTTTTCACTCCTTAACTTTCATGCTTTCATAATCATCTATCATATCTTGAAAGGTTATAGATGTTGTAACATTATCTATGCTTTCCTTTAGTTTTGCCCAAAGAAGCCTTGTTGCACAGCAGCTGCTGTTATCACAAAAACCATCTTCTAAGCAATCTGAAATTTCTATTGGTCCCTCGAGTACATCCAAAACTTCAGCAACTGTCAGTTCTCTCGGCTCCCTATTTAAAACATATCCACCTTGAGCTCCTCTTATACTTTTTATAATGCCTACTTTTCTTAAAGGTAAAAAAAGTTGCTCTAAATAGTATTCGGAAATACTTTGTCTCTCCGCTATAGACTTTATAGAAACAGGATTTGTTCTACAATTGATAGCTAAATCAACAATAGCTTTAACCCCGTATCTTCCTTTCGTGGATAGCTTCATATTCTCACTTCCTTTAAAGTCAAGCAATTTAATCTTGACTGTTTTACTAAACTTTATGTTCTTATAATATCAAATCAGAGTAATATTGTCAACTATATTTTTGACAATCAATTCTTTATTTATTTGACGATTTAGCATTTATTCACACTCATAGTTTTCATTTTATCAATAGCTTATAAATCGTTAGCTTTTTTATTAAATTATAATTAGAAACAATATATGTACTAGACAAAATGGCGAGCTTAATATTGAACTAGATGGAGACTTATTTAAAGCAACTGTTATATTCAACTCATTATAATAAAAAAGGTTTCTGCAAAATTGCAGAAACCTTTTTTATTATCCTCTAAGTGAAGTCTCACCCATTAAATATTTATCAACATTTTTAGCTGCCTGTCTTCCCTCATTAATAGCCCAAACAACTAAAGATTGACCTCTTTTCATATCACCAGCTGTAAACACTTTTTCTACATTGGTCATATTATTTTTATCAGCTATAACATTTCCTCTTCCATCTAGGTTAAGTCCTAGAGCTTCTACAATACCTTTATGTTCAGTATGAACAAATCCCATTGCAAGAAGTACTAAATCGATTTTTTCTGTAAAGTTTGAACCCTCTATTTCTACTGGAGAAGTTCTACCATTAGCATCCTTCTTCCATTCCACTCTAACAGCTTCTATAGATTCTACAGTACCATCTTTACCTATGAATTTCTTAGTATTGACACAAAACTCACGAATACAACCTTCCTCGTGGGATGTTGACATTTTTAGTGTTCTTGGAAATTCCGGCCATGGCATTGTTTCATCTCTTTCAACAGGAGGCTTTGGCATTATTTCAAACTGAAACACTTTATTTGCTCCTTCTCTTATAGAAGTACCAATACAGTCTGAACCAGTATCTCCACCACCTATAACCAAAACATTTTTACCTTTAACATCAACATTTATTTTGCTTATATCATCGCCAGCAACTTTTTTATTGATGAATCTTAAAAAATCTACTGCAAAGTAAATCCCTTTTAAGTTTCTGCCTTCTATAGGCAAGTCCCTTGGAACTGTAGAGCCACAGCATAATACTACAGCATCAAATTCCTCTAAAAGCTCTTCTTTAGATATATCTACTCCAACGTTTATACTTGTTTTAAAAGTTATACCTTCTGCTTCTAAAACTTTAAGCCTTCTGTCTATTACAGATTTATCAAGCTTATAGTCTGGAATACCATACCTTAAGAGTCCACCTATTCTATCATTTCTTTCAAATACTGTTACTGTATGCCCAGCTGAATTAAGCTCAGCTGCTGTTGAAAGGCCAGAAGGTCCTGAACCTACAACTGCTATCTTCTTTCCAGTTCTAACCTTAGGAGGATTTGGTTTTACAAACCCTTCCTTAAAAGCTTTTTCTATTATTCCAAGTTCAATTTCTTTAATTGAAACAGCATCGGAATTTACACCTAATGTACAAGCTCCTTCACAAAGTGCCGGGCAAACTCTTCCTGTAAATTCAGGAAAAGTATTTGTTAAAGCGAGTCTTTTATGAGCCTTTTCAAATTCACCATTATATACCATATCATTAAAATCTGGTATTAAGTTTCCTATTGAGCAACCCCAATTACAAAAAGGTATTCCACATTCCATGCATCTTGCACCTTGAATTTGCAACTTTTCTATTTCCATTGGTATATTTATTTCTTTATAATCTTTTATTCTTTCTTCAACAGGACGGTGCTCTGAAACTTCTCTGTTATATTCTTTAAATCCAGTAGTTTTTCCCATATTCCTTACCTCCTATATTATTGTAAAGCAGAAGCTTGTTTACTTTTTTCTTCTAAAATTTTCTTATATTCCTTAGTAATAAGTTTTAAGAACTTTTTAGAATTGCTTTGCCAATCTTTTAATATAGCGGCTGCCTTTAAGCTATCAGTATATTTTAAATGGTTTTTAAGAAGAGTTTCTACTGCTTCCTTATCTTTATCATTCAATTTTTCAATCAGTAAGGAATCATTATTAATCTTATCTTTAATTTCACCATTATCAAGGACATATGCTATACCACCACTCATACCTGCAGTGAAATTTCTGCCTACCTTACCAATAATAACAACTACTCCACCAGTCATGTATTCTAAACCATGGTCACCAACACCTTCAACGACAGCTGTTGCACCACTATTTCTAACAGCAAATCTTTCACCAGCAAGTCCATTTATATACAGTTCTCCTTCGATTGCTCCATATAAAATAGTATTTCCGGCGATTACATTTTCATCTTGTTTAAAGTTAGCATTTTTAGGTGTCTTTATGGATATTTTTGCTCCAGATAAGCCTTTTCCTACATAGTCATTAGCTTCACCTTCTAGGTTAAGAGTTAAACCATGAGCACCAAAGGCACCAAAACTTTGTCCAGCCGAACCAGTAAAGTTAAATACTATTGTATCGTCTTTTAAGCCTTCATGACCATAACGTTTTGCTATCTTTCCACTTATCATAGCACCAACAGTTCTATTTACATTTTTAATCTCAAAATTAGCTACTACATGTTTTTTATTTTCAAGAGCATCTTTAGCAAATTCTATTAAAAGATGATCCATTGAATTTTCTAAACCATGGTCTTGCTGATGAACACAATATGATTTTATTCTCTTTGGCATATCAGGCTTATGAAGAATATTTGATAAATCTAAGCCTCTAGCTTTCCAATGATTGTTCACATCTTTAACTTGTATTCTATCCACTCTTCCAATCATTTCATTCATTGTCCTAAATCCAAGTTTAGCCATATATTCTCTAACTTCCATTGCCATAAAGGTTAAGAAATTAATAATATTTTCAGGTTTTCCTTTGAAATTTTTTCTAAGTTCTGGATCTTGAGTTGCAATACCCATTTCACATGTATTTAAATGACAATTTCTAAGCATTGTACATCCCATTACAACCAATAAGGTTGTTGCAAATACAAATTCTTCTGCACCTAGTAAAGTAGCAACTACAATATCTCTACCTGTCTTAAGTTGTCCATCAGTTTGTAGAACAACTCTACTTCTTAAATCATTCAATAAAAGTACCTGCTGTGCTTCTGATAATCCTAACTCCCATGGAATACCTGCGTGCATTATTGATGATACTGGAGAAGCACCTGTTCCTCCATCATGTCCACTAATTAATATTGCATCAGCATGGGCTTTAGCAACACCAGCCGCTACAGTACCTACTCCAACTTCTGAAACAAGCTTAACATTTATTCTTGCCTTTGGATTAGTTGATTTTAAGTCGTATATGAGCTGAGCTAAATCTTCTATTGAATATATATCATGATGAGGTGGTGGTGATATTAAATCTATTCCAGGAGTTGAATGTCTAACCCTTCCGATTTCTGAATCTACTTTCTTTCCTGGAAGCTGTCCACCTTCACCTGGCTTAGCACCTTGAGCCATCTTTATTTGAATTTCATCTGCATTTACAAGGTATTCTGTGGTAACTCCAAATCTACCAGAAGCAACCTGCTTAATGGCACTTCTTCTCCATTCGCCGTTAGCATCCTTTTTAAATCTTACTGGATCTTCTCCACCTTCACCACTGTTGCTCTTACCGCCGATTCTATTCATAGCAATTGCAATAGTTTCATGTGCTTCTTTACTTATAGAGCCAAAGGACATCGCTCCTGCACAGAATCTCTTAAGTATTTCACTTACTGGTTCTACCTCATCTATGGAAATGGAATTTTCTTCATTAAGATTAAACATACTCCTTATTGTACACAAATGTTCATCTTGTTCATTAATAAGCTTGGTATATTCCTTAAACTTGTTATAATCTCCAGTTCTTGTTGCAACTTGAAGTTTATAAATGGTTTCAGGGTTAAATAAATGATATTCACCATCTCTTCTCCATGAATACAAGCCTCCAAGGTCAAGTTCTGCTACTGGTTTTCTTATTTTGTTAAAGGCATTTTTATGCCTAATTAATACTTCTTCTGCAAGTGTTTCTATGCCTATTCCTTCAATTCTTGATGGAGTACCTACAAAATATTTATTTACTAAGCTACTATTTAAGCCAATAGCTTCAAATATTTGAGCTCCATGATAGCTTCTAATCGTTGAAATACCCATTTTAGAAAGAATTTTTAATAAACCGTGATCAACAGCATAATTGTAATTATCAACTGCTTTCTCGTAAGAAACATCTTTAATTTCATTGCAATTTACCATATCTGCAATAGATTCATAAGCCAAATAAGGGTTAATAGCTGTTGCACCATAACCAAGAAGAAGTGCAAAATGCATAGTTTCTCTTGCTTCACCGGTTTCAATTATAATAGAAACCTTGGTACGAGTTTTTTCACGAATTAAGTGATGCTGTATTGCAGAAACAGCAAGTAAACTTGGAAGTGCTGCTTCGTAAGCATCCACCCCTTTGTCGCTTAATATTAATATATTATAGCCTTCTTCAACTCTCTCTGAAGCTCTTTCACATATTTTTTCAAGTGCAGTTTTGAAGCCTTCAACACCGGAATCATATTTAAAAGTTATAGGAATAGTTGTAGCTTTAAAATCCGTAGTTCTTAATCTTTTAATTTTTGCCATTTGTAAATCTGTTAATATAGGAGAATCTATTTCAATAAATGGATTCTCAGAAACTGCTTTATTTAAAAGATTTCCTTGAGTTCCAATATAATTCATTAGGGACGTAACAAGCTCTTCTCTTATTGGATCTATTGGCGGATTAGTAACTTGTGCAAAAAGCTGTTTAAAATATGCAAATAAAATTTGAGGTCTATTTGAAAGTACTGCAAGAGGAGTGTCATTACCCATAGAACCTAACTTCTCTTTTCCTGTAGATGCCATAGTTTTAACTAATCTTTTTATATCTTCTAAGGTATAACCAAAAGCTTGCTGTTTTTCTTTTAAAGCTTCTGGAATTATTACACTTTCTCCAACTATAGCCTCAAAATCATCCAATTTATAACGATTTTTTTCCATTATTTCTTCGTATGGATATTCAGAAAAAATGCTACTTTTTACTTCTGAGTCTCTTATTATTCTTCCTTCTTTTGTATCTACCAAAAACATTTTTCCAGGTTCTAATCTTCCTTTTTCAACTATATCTTCGGTAGGAAAATTTATTACCCCTGCTTCTGATGCAAGAACAACAATATCATCTTTAGTTATTGCATATCTTCCTGGTCTTAAACCATTTCTATCTAACACTGCTCCTACTTGCTCACCATCAGTAAATGAAACTGCTGCTGGTCCATCCCATGGTTCCACTAAAGAACCGTGATATTCGTAGAAGGCTCTCTTTTCTCCACTAATTTCTTTATTGCTTTCCCACGCTTCTGGAATTAACATCATCATTGCATGAGCTGGCTTTCTTCCACCCATAACAAGAAGCTCGAAAATATTATCTAAGGAAGCTGAATCGCTGCCGCTAGTATTAACTATTGGAAATAGCTTTTCAATATCTTCACCAAATACTTCTGAGGCTAACAGTCCTTCTCTAGCATTCATCCAGTTTCTATTACCTCTAATAGTATTTATTTCACCATTATGAGCTAAATATCTAAAGGGCTGTGCTAAATCCCATGTTGGGAAGGTATTAGTACTATATCTTTGATGTACAAGAGCTATTGCACTTTTAAAGTTTACGTCATTCAAATCTAAGTAAAAACCGCTAATTTGCTCTGCAAGAAGCATTCCTTTATAAACGATTTTTTTACTTGAAAGACTGCAAATATAGAAGCATTCTGCTTCGCTGCCTAAGATTTTTTTAACTTCAAATTCTGCTCTTTTTCTTATTATATAAAGCTTTCTTTCAAATTCTTCTAAAGTCTCAGTAGTTCTACCAATAAATATTTGCTTTATAACTGGCTCTGAACCTTTTGCAGTTTCTCCAATCAATCTGTTATCTTTAGGTACACTTCTCCAGCCCAGTACTTTTTGACCTTCTTCTTCTACTACTCTTTCAATTATTCCTTCACATTGATAGCCTAATGCTGTCTCCTTTGGCAAGAAAACCATACCTACGCCATATTTACCCTCTTGTGGCAAATCTATACCTAAATTATCACATACGATGCTAAAAAATTCGTGAGGTATTTGAAATAATATTCCTGCACCATCACCAGTATTAGTATCAGAACCTACAGCGCCTCTATGTGTTAAATTCACAAGTATTTCTATACCTTTTTTTACAATTTCATGAGTTTTTTCACCTTTTATACTAGCGATTAAGCCTATGCCACAATTATCCTTTTCGAACTCAGGATTATATAGCCCTTGCGGCTTAGGTAAACCAACATTTAAACTCATTTAAAGCCCCCCTTAATATTTAATCTCCTTAGTACATAAAACTTAGAAAGTATTTTGACAATTATGTACATAATTATATACATAAATTGCTCTTTTATTTAGTGTAAATATATTATAAGTGTATTTATGAATTTTTTCAACTTAAAACTTGCAATTTTCTTTATAAATTAATATTTTAATTATTTCTTTTCATTATAATATTTTCTATTGTCCATTTCATCAGGAAAGTATTTCTGCTCTACATAGTTTCCGGGATAATTGTGTGGATATTTGTAGTCTATACCATTTCCAAAACTTTTTGCACCTTTATAATGAGAATCTCTCAAATGAATAGGCACTCTATATTGATATTTTGCTGCATCCTCCATAGCATTATTTATAGCCGTTACTACACTATTGCTCTTAGGTGCGTTTGCAATATAAATTATTGCCTCTGCAATAGGAATTCTAGCCTCTGGCATACCAACTGTTTCTAAAGCATTAGAGGCTGCCTGGGCTAGAAGCATTGCCGTTGGATCTTTAAGTCCCACATCTTCTGATGCATGTACTATTATTCTTCTTACAATAAACCTTGGATCTTCCCCTCCTAAAATCATTCTTGAAAACCAATATAAAGCTGCATCCGGGTCAGAGCCTCTTAAACTTTTTATAAAAGCTGAGGTTATATCATAATGATTGTCTCCTGATTTATCGTATGAAACTATTTTTTTTTGCATACATTCTTCTGCAACAGACTTATCTATTATAATTTTACCGTCATTGTTTCTATTTGTAGACAAAACTGCTAGCTCCAGTCCACTAATAGCTGAGCGTGCATCACCAGAAGAAAGTTCTGCAAAATGCAAAAGTGCATTTTCAGTAACTTCAATGCTAATATTTCCGTAGCCACGGTCTTTGTCTTTTAAAACATTTGTAAGTATTTCAATAATTTCTTCACTACTAAGCCTTTCTAGCTGAAAAATTTTTGATCTACTGAGCAGTGCTCCATTAAGCTCAAAAAATGGATTTTCAGTAGTAGCTCCTATGAGCACGATGATACCTTTTTCAACAGCATCTAATAAAACATCTTGCTGTGCTCCTCTTTTAAGCGAATGGATTTCATCGATAAAAACAATGGTTTTTTTATTATAAAGCTTTAAATTTTCTTCTGCTATATTTAATTGTTCTTTAATTTCTTTAACACCTGCAGTTGTAGCATTTATTTTTAGAAATTCGCATTTTGTTTCTTTTGAAATTATTAGTGCAAGTGTAGTTTTGCCAACTCCTGGTGGTCCAAAGAGTATAATAGAAGATAGATTATCAGTTTCAATAAGTCTCCTCAATAATTTCCCTTTTCCGATAATTTTTTTTTGCCCATAAAACTCGTCTAAATTTCTCGGCCTCATTTTTTCTGCTAAAGGTTTGCTTTTATTGTTATTATTCATGGCCATTGTAAATAAATCCAATTTAATCACCATCCTTATTTTATGTAGTTTTCGTATTCTATTTTTATTTTTTCTATGATGTGATTGTTTTCAAAAATTAATTGCTCATACTTACTAACCCACATAATTCCCATGAGACTATTTGTTAAAAACATTCCATCACAATTTTTAATTTGTTCCAAACTTATTTTAGTCTCTTTTACGTTATACCTTTCTTTTAAGTTTTTGATTATAAAATCTCTAACTACTCCTTTAAGTAAGCCACAATCGTCACTAGGTGTTAAAATATCGTTTTTTTCAACTATAAATACATTGGTCATGCTTCCTTCACACAAAATATTATGTGTATTAAAAAATAAAACCTCATCATATCCTTCATTGTTTGCTATATTTTTCTCTAAAATATTATCCATATAATTGAAACTTTTTAAAGCTACAGTTGGACTATAAGGATTTCTTTTATATTTACTAGCTTTTACTTTAAAGCCATCCTTATAATTTTTTGAAGTATAAGTTATAGCTCTACTGGAAATTATTACATTCTTTTCTGAAACCATAAGCTTCAATGCACAATTTTTCATGCCATTAATTTGTTCTAAAAGTTCACTTTCTTCAATTTGAAAATTTATTCCCAAACATTTCAAGCCATTATTTAGTCTCAAAAGATGCTCCTTTAAAAATATTGGCTTATCTTTAATTAAAATTGTTTCAAACAAACCTTTCCCAAAAAAAAAGCCAGAATCGAATTTTATTAAAGTTTCTTCATCTTTTATTATTGTATAATCCATTCAATATACCTCACCATTTATAGCTTTAATTAAAGCTTTTGCTTTAATTAAAGTTTCTTCATATTCCGACTCTGAATCTGATTCGTAGGTAATACCTCCACCAACTCCAAAATATGCTGTTTCATCTTTAATATTTATAGTTCTAATAGCAATATTTAAATCTAAGTTTCCATCAAATCCAATATATCCAATAGAACCAGTATATATGTTCCTGTTTAGAACTTCTAATTCATCAATTATTTCCATTGCACGAATTTTAGGTGCTCCTGTAATGGAGCCTCCTGGGAAAACAGCCTTTATCAAATCACTGAAATCATTATCTTTTTTTAGTTTACCGCTAATTGTTGATACTAAATGAAAGACAGTAGCATATTTTTCTATTTTAAATAATTCTATAACCTTAACTGTTCCAGGAATACAAACCTTGCTTAAGTCATTTCTCTCTAAATCAACTATCATTAAAAGTTCAGACTTATCTTTTTCACTATTAAATAATTGTAACCTGTAGTATTGGTCCTCTTCTTCGTTTTCACCCCTAGGAGTAGTCCCTTTTATCGGCGTAGTTATAATATTTCCTTCATGTAAATTAATAAATCTTTCCGGAGATGAAGATAGTACACTTAAATTTTCAAGGTTTAAATAAGCAGCAAAAGGTGCCGGATTCCCCTTCCTTAATCTTTTATAAATTTCAAATGGCTCTTCTTTTATTTTACATTTAAATCTTTGTGTCAAATTTACTACATATGCATCTCCATTTTCTATATATTTCTTAATTTTGTTTATTGCAGCTATATAGTCTTCTTTTAAAAAATTTGATTGAAATTTTATTGATGAATTTCTATTAAAATTCACTTTAGTATGAAGTTGTCTTCCTGCGTATATTTTATTTTTAATTTCGTTTATACTTATAGCCTTACTATTTTTTACTCCTAAAGCTGAAATATATGTTTCCTTTCTAAGATTATCAAAAATAATTATATTATCATAAAAATTAAAATATATATCTGGCACTTCTATATCTTTACATGAACTAATTTCTATATTCTTACTTAAATCATATGAAAAATATCCTATCCCACCGGATATAAATGGAAGTCCAATATTATTTTTACTTTTATAAAGGTTTACTATCTCTTTTAATTTTACAAATGGATCACATTTTTCATATTTCCCATTAATATAAACATTGTTATTTATGAACTTAAAGGTTATAAATGGATTTATCCCAATAAAGGAATATCTACCTATGGAGTCATAGTCCCTTCCACTATCTAAAAAAGAACTGTTTTTTTCAGCTTTAAAAATTTCATATATTTCATATGGTTTAAGATCTACTTCTAATTTTTCTATATAGGTTTCCATTATTATACTCTCTCGCTTCTCTAATAAAATTACTTAATAATTTGTGACCAAACTCTGTAAGCTCTGCTTCAGGATGAAATTGTACACCTTCCATGCAGTATTCTTTGTGTCTTATTCCCATTATTACATCATCATCTGAAATTCCAGTTATTTCTAAAGACTTTGGCAAACTAATTTTTTCTATAATTAAAGAATGATACCTTGTTACTTTAAAGCCATTATTTATATTTTTAAATACGCCTTTATCATTATGAAATACCCTGCTTATTTTTCCATGCATAGGCTTTGAACCCTTTATAATATTTGCTCCAAAGTATTGTCCAATAATTTGATGACCTAAGCATACTCCAAATATAGGTATAATTCCTTTAAATTGCTCTATTACCTTCAAACAAATTCCTGAATCACTTGGACTTTTAGGACCTGGTGAAATAATTATCCCTTCTATTTCAAGCTTCGTAATTTTCTGGATAGAGATTTTATCATTTCTTACTACTAATATTTTTTCTCCCAACTCTTCAAAATATCTTACTAAATTATAAACAAACGAATCATAGTTATCTATTACTAAAAACATTTCAATTTTCTCCTTAAAGTACTTTAAATCTAAAAAGATAATCTTTTGAACCAAGTCACAATTTAAAATTAGTTAGTAAGTGAATCGTAGCATGTTCTATGTACGAATTAGAAGTAAGATGGAATAATTAAGGATGTTTTTTCGTAGTATAACAGAAAAACAAATCCACATTAACTATTAACTCTTACCTCTTATTTATCATTGTGGCTAAAACTTTTGTACATTTGAGGCTTGTGTTCCTTTTTCCCCTTCAACTATATCAAATTTAACCGATTGTCCTTGCTCTAGGTTCTTTCTTTTTCCTGGCTCTTTAATAGCAGAATAGTGGACAAAAACATCATCTCCATCGTCTCTTGATATAAAGCCAAACCCTTTTCTCTCATTAAACCATTTTACTATTCCTTCGTTCATTAAAATCCGCCTGGTTTCTAAAATCGTGATAAATCGATTTTTCACATTATAAATGTGGTGGCGTCACAGGATTCAACCACTTGGGTTAATACTTTTGTATTAAAACTCCATAAACTTTCGTTAGCCTTGAATAACTATGGTATTCAAGTATAACAGAGTTAAAGCTGTTAGCAATCCCTATAAAAAGTAACTATATATATGCCCGACTTTCACTACGTGTCTTTGCGACATATTTACTTTTCACATATAGTATTATCCTTTATCTTGCCTTTTATTCACAAGTTACCACAAAAACCAGGGTTACCTCCCTTCAATTTG
>JAJXWJ010000010.1 GCA_021781655.1 Bacillota bacterium
AACAATGTAGATTTAAAAATAATACCTCTTTCTCACATATTTCTTCTAATATTATTTATTTCTTAAATTCTCCTATCAAAATAGTAATATTTTAAATCATATTTATCACAAAAAAATCCAATATTTTTTGAAAAATATTGGATTTTTTTGATACTATTTCATTTCTACTTTCTTTACTTTAAATATAAACCGACCTAGGAAATCCATTCCTGCATTTCCCCCTAGTCTGTATTCCCCCAACACCTTTACTACCGGTAATGGTACTTGTTACTGCCTCATGAATGCTTACAGTTTCATTTACATTTGTATAAGCTACCTTTTCACAAATAAATACTGGGTCTAAGCAATGGATGAGCACTCTTTCAGGGCTACTAGAAAAATTAGCACCAGCATCTAGTATAGCCTCATAACAAGACTGGCACGCCCCAGCGAAAATTACTAGCGTATCATAATCTGGTTCGTATTCTCTAAGCATACTGACGGTTTCCACAAAATATTTTGTGTTTCTATAATTATTTATATCCATATAATCTTCAACATCCTTAACTATACTATCATGACCAGTTACTACAACTATATCAGGCTTGTATTGTTTAACCAAATCCAGCACCTTTGATGGTTGTTCTGCTTCACTAATCACTTCTCCCGATGCTTCTATCGCTAATTGTTTATATACCTTTAAACAGATTTCAAGATATCTAGCATCCCCATCAATATGCAAAACTTTGCCTGGTCTTTTAAAAATCATAGTTTCATTTGGTTCAGCTGCTTGCGATTTAAAAGCCTTAAAACTTCTATTGTCTATTTTATAATCATTTGTTGCTCTACTTCTTAATATGTTTCTAATGGAATTATTAACTTTTTTATTGAATATAACATCCGATATTCCTAATCTTTCGCCTTCAACCTTTTCCAAATCTTCTATTGGGGCATCCGCTGTAATCCTTAAATTCAAGCCATTCATTAAACATATAGTGCCTTCTTTATTTTTTTTTATTTCAATTATAGTAAATGCTATATCTTTACCGTACGATTTTCTTACAACTATATCTCCTTGCTTCATGTTTTTTCACTTTCACTAGATTACTTATTTTATTTTATGATTTTTTTTTGGTGATGCTACAACTAAAATTTAAATGTATGTTTAAATTTTTAGTATAATGCTATAATATATTGTATAAAGCAACTACACGAGTTTTTGGTGGTGATGAGATGGGTATAAATAATATTGAAATCGAAAAGATAATTGAAATACTAATAGCTAATTTCAACCCATATTTAATTTATTTTTTTGGCTCAGTTTTAACAGATACCTTTAGGGAAGATAGTGATATTGACATAGCCTTTTTAAGCGATTCAAAAATAAGCGA
Source organism: Bacillota bacterium (assembly GCA_021781655.1). Lineage (GTDB taxonomy): Bacteria > Bacillota > Clostridia > Clostridiales > Clostridiaceae > JAJXWJ01. The sequence goes on from JAJXWJ010000010.1 coordinate 1,371, forward strand.
TTATGACGTATTTATAATTGCTCAAAATATAGCAGATATAGTAAATAGGGATGTAGATTTAATAAATTTAAAAAATTCTTCTACTGTTTTTAAAGCACAAGTTATTGGTAATGGTAAAGTAATCTTTTGTAATGACAACAACAGACGTATGTTTTTCGAAATGAGATCATTTAAAGAATATACACTGCTTAATGAAGAAAGACAAGTTATATTAGATAATATAAAGAAAAGAGTTCTGTATATGGGAAATGATGTACTTTATAATAAAATTGATATTATAGAAAGATGCATTAAACGCATAAACGAAGAATATGAGAATAATCCTAATAATTTAAAAAATTATACTAAACAGGACTCTATAATATTAAATATTCAAAGAGCCTGTGAAGCCTCTATAGATCTTGCTATGCATGTAGTTTCAGAAAAAAAACTAGGCATACCTCAAAATAGTAGAGATGCCTTTGAGGTATTGAATTCAAATAATATAATTAGCAATTCACTTACTAAAAAACTTAAAGCTATGATAGGTTTTAGAAATATAGCTGTTCATAACTATCAAGCCGTTAATTTAAATGTAATTCAAGAAATTATCCACAAGCATTTAAAAGATTTGACCGAGTTTACAGAAATTATAGTAAATATAAAATAGAAAGAAGCTGCGACGCACATTGTTAAGCTATAAAAAGTTTAAAAGTGAAACGCAATGCGTTGCACTTTTTTAGGATTTTTATAGAGGCAACTTGCGTCGCATCTTTATTTTATTGCCCATAAGATTCCTTAAAATCTTCGATAAATTTCATATATTTTTCTCTCTCATTTATGAGCTCTTGCAATTTGGTTCCAAAAGTATTTTGTCCCCAATTAACTTCATTGTAATAAAATCTATTTGATAATCTCCAAAATCTTTGTGGAAAAAGAAGAAATGCAAATAAAACTTTATATTCACGTTCTTCAAGTGGACTAATTTTATTATAGGAATCAATAATTAGTTTAGCAGCATTAATGTCAAAATCTCGTCTTTTCAAAACCTTTATCAAATAATTTGATAAGTCATAAGCCCTTATTTCACGTTTACAGTAATCAAAATCTATTACATTTACATAATTTTCTTTATCTATTATAATATTATGATACGTAAAATCGTGATGACAAAAACCTTTCTCTTCTTCTGTAATTCTGCATAAATCAATATATTCTGAACTATTTAATACATTTATTGATTGTAAACCAATTTTTTTAAAATAGTCTACATTTTTAATGTAGTTTAAGTCAAAAGATGTCTTATTACTTTTTTTCCTGGCCATATCTCGCATCTTTTCAAAGGATTTCACTCTTTTTTCCATAAGATGCGACCATCTTCCAAGATCTGTTTTTAATTTGCTGTTTTCTGGTGGTTCATAGCCCTTTGAACTTTCATGTAAAAAAGCAAGGGTGGTCGATGCACTTTTTAAATCTTCGTCATCATGAAAATTGCATTCTCTACCTTCAATCCATTCTGAAAGCGTATAAATATCTTCATTTACAAGTGCATAAGGATTACCCTCTATGTTCAAACTATACCTATCTACACCAGTAAACCCTTTAGAAATTAAATGTTCCTTTGCAGAATATACAAACAGAAGCTTTTGAATTCCATAATCGATTTTTTTTAAACACTTGTTACCCTTATTCGTTCTTAAGTAGTATACTCCTCGATTGGGTTTAATGGATTCAATTTTAATATCAAATTGCCTCTCTATCTCAAACTCCCTCATCATTTTTATCACCCCCCATAATATAAAATATATGAAGCAAATAAACATAACAGTACAACTTACACAAGACTACTTATAAAATAATTAACACTTTTATGTAAAATTAATATAATAAACTATAGTAATTAATAGAAGGGCACCATATGAAAATATGCATAGATGCAAGGGCTGCTAAGTGGTATAGGGGTACGGGCATTGGCACTTATACTTATCAGCTTATAAAAAACTTAAATAATATAGATAAAATTAACGACTATTTATTATTTATGCCAGATAGTAATCCTTTAGACTTTAATTTTTCAAAAAATTTCAAATTAAGTGGCACTACTAAAAGTAAAGAGAGCAACTTTTGGGAGGCTGTTAATTTTCCTAAAATTTTAACAGATAAAGATATTGAAATATATCACGTTCCTCAAAACGGTGTTGGCTTATGTACAAATAAAAAATGCCCTTTTGTAATTACGTTACATGATGTTATTCCGTATAAAATGCCCGAAACTACAAGCAAAAGATTAATAAAAATATTTAATGAAGACTTACCTCAAATTGTAAAGCTTTGCGATGGAATAATTACTGTATCAAATTATTCAAAAATTGATATAGCTAAAGCTTTTGATTATCCACTAAGTAAAATTTATGTTACTTATCTTGCTTCAGAAGATATTTATTGTCCTAAAAATAAATGTATGAGCAAAAAAATAATTAAAAAAGCATATGGTATTGATAACGATTTTATATTATATGTAGGAGGCTTTAGTCCTAGAAAAAATATTATTGGTCTTATTAAAGCTTTTGAAAAATTAATCCATACAGTTAACACAAATTTGACTTTAGTCATAGCTGGTAATAAAGGGGTGTCCTACGATAATTATATATCTTTAGTTGAAAAACTTGGTTTAGTAAATAAGGTTATTTTTCCAGGCTTCATCGATATGCTGCATATGCCTTACCTTTATTCTTCTGCAGAACTTTTTGTATATCCTTCTTATTATGAGGGATTTGGACTTCCTCCTATTGAAGCAATGGCTTGTGGTATTCCTGTTATTACTTCAAATTTAACTTCACTTCCAGAAATAACAGCTGGCAGTGCACTTCTTGTAAATCCTTATGATATTGATTCACTTTGCGATGCCATAATTTCTGTTATTTTTGATAACGATAAAAAAAATGGTCTTGCAAAAAAAGGTCTTATGTTAGCACAAAAGTTAAAATGGAAAAATACTGCTCTTGAAACCTTGTCTGTTTATAAAAAAATATTGCAATAAGAGAGGAAGTAAACTTACTCTTCTTTTATTGCAATTAATTACCTATAAATTACTATTTAGTTGCTGTAAAAATTTAATTCTATCTCCTTCGGCATTTATTTTTCTATTAAGTCTTGAAATAAATATGTTTTCCTCCCAATTTTTCCGTCTTGTATAATAATCCTTTGCAATTCCATAAAAATCTTCAGGAAAGACAAACATTCCATATAATACCTCTAATTCTGTACCATTTAAACTATTTTCTCTTCTATAAATTTCAATTATATTTTTAGCTTTCTCCATATCATAGCAGAAATTTTTTATTACTTTATTTATAAAGTTACATAAATCGTGTACTCTAAGGTCGATTATTGAATAATCAAAGTCGATAAAATACGCTTCGTTGTTTTTAATTAAAATGTTGTGATGTGCTAAATCATGATGACATAAAACGACTTTATCTTCTTCACTGCATAATTTAAGATATTGTGTATTTTCAAGAACCTTTATGCTTTCTTCAATTTTTGACAAATAATAATCTACTTTATTTAAAAATATAGTATCAAAACTTCTTTTTTTCATATATATATTAGCCATATTTTTAAAAAACAGCATTTCTTCCTTTTTTCGCTTCATACTGCTAATTAAAGTTCCGCATTTATTTTTATTATATTTATTATATTTAAATCCTTCAGAAGCTTTGTGAAGTTCTGCTAAGCCTTTAGTAGCAATGCTTAAGTCTACAGGGTTGCTAAATTCACACTCTCTTCCATTTATATAGTCAGTTACACAATAAATTTCACCTTTCCATTTAACATAAGGTAATCCATCCTTGCTACATAAAAAATCTATTGTTTTACTATAATTGGGTTTAACATATTTTAATGCTTCCACTATAAATTCGAATTCTTCTAAAGTGTAATCTATTCTCTTTAATATTTTTTCTCCTTCTGTTGTTATTAAAGTATAAACCTTTCTTATAGGAATTAAATCTATTACCTTGAGATTAAACTTATCAAAAAGCTCCGAATCCAAATCGTATTGTACTAAGTAATCTTTATCTCTGTATTTCAAATCTATCACTAAAATCCACCTCTCTAAAAGATACTTTCTCCATCCTTTTGTTCTGCAATAAATAAATTGTTTTTGTATTCATTTATCGTCCAACCTTTCCTACCCTCTCTATACCTTTCAGCACATTTCATAAATTCGTGTGGATAAGAAAGTAAAGCTTTCATAAATTGAACGCTGTCTTCTCCTAAGCCTTGGATTTCACAAAATTTATTTATAGCTTCAATATAATCCGTTTTCAAACCGTTTCTTTTCAATTTATTTAAAAAATACACACCATCCATTTCAATCATATTGTAGGAGCAATGTTTTAGTGTACCTATTTTAATTCCATTATCCTCCCAAAGGTTAGATAAGAATGTATTTCCTAAACATATTTCAAATCTTCTCATACTTCTTTTTATTAGTCCTATATAATTTGAATCAATAATTAACTCAATTGCTTTTTCTGCTCTAAGTGTATAGTTTAATGAGCTTTGGACTAAATAATTTTCAAACTCATTTATGGCGTTACTAGAATTATAGCTATTTATATCCTTTTTTAGGTTTTTAATACTAATTTTATACTTTTCAATAGCCTTACCCAATTTGTTTTTAATAAATTTTGAGTTTAAACTATTGTAATTTTTTGCTATATTATGGAAAGTGTGAATTAGTTCTAGCTGATTATAAATATCTTTTTTTGTTATGTTTTGAATAATAACTTTATTAGTCGTTTTTTCTACTTCAATTCCCTTGGAACTTAAAAATTTATCGAAAGGTATCTTTTTTTCATATTCTATATTTTCCCCCATACACTTACCACCTTACTTTAAGCTTTTTGAAATCTTGAAGAAATTCTTCCTTGCCAGCTTTATCTATAATTATTTTATTTAATTTATTTAAAAAAAATTGTTCTTCCCAAGGTTGTTCTTCCCAATAATATTGAATACCTAATTGCCAAAAATCTTGCGGAAACTCCATAAAGGCAGCCATAATAGGGATATCATCCTGTTTTAGTGGATAAATAGTTCTATATACTTCCATAATATCTTTTGAATATTCTACATCCCATCTACCATGTTTCATTTTTCTAATTAAAAGACTTGCTAAATCATGGAGGTGAGTATCTAGTATGCAGTAATCGAAATCAATAATAAAAGCCTTATTATTTTTATTTATTAGCACATTATGGTGGGCATAGTCATGATGACAATATCCTCCCTTTTTCTTTTCTATCATCATTTTTTCATAATAATTAGTTTTTTTTAAATTTTCAATTGCTACCTGTGCTTTTTCTGCTACAGTAGTACACTGTCTTAAATAGTTATAATCAAATTCAGAGCTTTTATATGCTTTGTTTTTGAAACCCAATATTTCATTTCTTCTTGTTTCAAAATTCTCAATCCATTTTGACCAATAAATTCTTGGTTTCATTTCCTTTGTAACAATAAAACCTTCACTTTTTCTATGGAGATTTGCAAGGGTTGATGTGGCAATAATAAGATCTATCGGATTATCATAATTACATTCCCTTGCTTCTATCCATTCTGTAACGTAAGCAAATTTATCTTCGTATTTTATATAGTCTTTTCCACTTTTAGTTTGAATTAATTTTAAAGTATTATTGAAGCCCATATTTACTAGGTGTTTAATAACTCCTAATATAAATAAAAAATGACCATATTCATAGCTTACCAATTTTAAACAATAATCCTTTTTATCACCTTCCAGTTTATAAACATTTTTTATCCTTGTTGCAGAGGAAATATTAATTTCATATTGTTCGTTTACAAGCAATATTGTTTCTTCAACCTTCACAACATATGCCTCCGAAAAGCATTATTCCCTAATAATATATGATTTTTTATTCATCTGTGTGAACGTCTTAAATATATTAAATTTTAAGCACATTTTATTAATTTCTTTAATATATTTATTATAAGCAGCATTTTGTTTTGGAGGTAACATGAATATAGCTTTTGATGCCCGTGGTGCAAATTTATACAAAGGTACTGGAATAGGTACTTATACTGAAAATTTGCTTAAGAATTTGTTATATTTAGATAATAAAAATAATTACTCCATATTTTACTGTGGGGAGAACTTCCAACAGTATAAAAAAAACAACAGTTTTATAAAGCTTGTTTCAAAAAAGAACCATAAGTTTTTCGAAGAAAATTACTTTCCTTTTCACATAAATAAAGATGATATAAATTTGTACCATGTTCCTCAAAATGGAATAGGTATTTGGGATGAAATATCTTGTTTAAAAATAGTAACTATTCATGATCTAATTCCATACATTATGCCCGAAACTGTTGGCAAAGGCTATTTATTGAGATTTTTGAAAGAAATGCCTCGAATTATAGAAAAAGCTGATGGTATAATAACCGTTTCTGAATGTTCAAAAAATGATATATTAAAATTTTTTCCCGTAGATCCAAATAAAATTTTTGTCACTCATTTATCAGCAAATGATAATTTTAAACCGTTAAATAAAAAATATTGTCAAAATATAATCTTTAATAAATACAATATTCCTCCGCCTTTTATTTTGTATTTAGGTGGCTTTAGCGAAAGAAAAAATGTGCATTCATTAATTAAAGCTTTTATTTCTCTTGTTAAAGATTCAAAGTCAGATGTAAATTTAGTTCTATGCGGCTCGAAAAAAGATTGTGCTGAAAAGCTTATGAAATTATGCTCAAATTCAAGAATTTCATCAAAGATTTATTTTACAGATTATGTTGATGAAGTAGATTTACCAATATTTTATAATAGCTGTGAAGTTTTTGTTTATCCTTCAATGTATGAAGGGTTTGGATTACCTCCACTAGAGGCCATGAGCTGCGCCGTTCCTGTGATTGCTTCTAACACTTCTTCAATCGCTGAAATAGTAAAGGATAGTGCTATTTTAATTGACCCATTAGATACGGATAGTTTAAGTAGAACACTCTACAACGTATTAAATAATGATATTTTAAAAGCTGATTTATGTCAAAAAGGTTTTAGACATTCCTTAAATTTCTCATGGATAAAAACAGCTATGGATACTTTAGAAATTTACGATAAGGTTTTAAATAAATAGTTTGTTTAAAAATAAAGATGCGACGCAAGTTGCCTCTATAAAAATCCTAAGAAAGTGAAACGCATTGAGTTTTAATTGTCAATTAATATATAATGCGTTTCACTTTTTAACAATTTAAGCTTAAGAGTTAGTGCGTAATATTTTTCTATTCTTCAACAGCCTTTTTTAATTATTAGTAGTGGTATTTAAATTATTTTGAATTCCTGTTATACTATCTGACAAGCTTTTTTTATTTAAAGCACTATCAGTTATGGCATTAGCAATGGAAGTCTCTATAAACTCAAAATTTTTAGGGTACGCTACATCCCTTGCACCATTAACTTCATCTATAGCAATTCTTCCTAAACTTTTATTTCCGTAATATCCATCCGTAGAAAAGTAACTTTGCTCCTTATAAAGGTTATTATATGCAGACAGCTTTCCAAAATTATTAAATTCAGTTAAAGCATATTTTGAATTCATGCTTAAATATTTAATAAACACTATTGCTGCCTTGTTATTTGAACTGCCTTTTAAGGTTAAAATATTACTTCCACTTCCTATTACATCTCTGTTTCCACCTGGCTCAAAACCTGGAAGCTTCTCCACATCAAGCTTTCCTTTTAGATTCTCATATTTACTCTCAATGTCCTTTAAAGTTTTTAAGTCACAAACTAAGCCTAAAGTATCACCTTTAACAAATGAATTTATTTCGTTTCCATCCTTACTTTCATCATAAAACACATTATTAAAATACATATTATTTATAGTATTATAAACCTTCATACTATCAGCATTTAATAAAGCTGCTTTATTGTTTTGATCAAAATAATTTATTGCTAATTCGTTATAAGCATCAAGATAGTAGTTTCCACTTTTAAAATAACTTAATGGAAAAATCCCCTTTCCTGTTTGCTTTATTTTACTACCTTCTAAATCTATAATATCATCCCAAGACTTTATATCTTCAGTATTAATTCCATATGAATCTAAAATATCTTCTCTATATACAACATATGTTGGGCTAACATACCATGGTATAGCATAATATTTGTTATTTATATATCCATTATTTATGCTGCTTTTTACAAAGGAATCACTTTTGAAACCAGAAATAGAAGATACATCTAAAAGATTATTTTGAAATTTATCAATAAAATGCTCACAGTTATATGTATCCATAGTTATAATATCTGGCAAATCACTTTTATTTTGAATTGCAGAAGTTAGTGCTGATGCTTCACTATTTGTATCCATAGTTTTAATATTAATTTTAACCTTTGGATTTAATTTATTAAATTCAGCTGCACCTTCTGAAAGCATTGCTTCATCTTCTGTAGAAGTCCATATATTAACCGTACCAGTTAATTGAACTACTTTATTAGTAGTTTGACTTGTAGTTCCGTTATTACAGGAAACTAAAGCCAGAAACATTGCTGCCATTATACTAAATACTATTATTTTTTTCATACCTATAGCTCCTAAATATTTTATTTCTCATTTAATTCTAATTGTATAAAGAAGAAATGTCTATACTTACATCAATTTTTCATTCCCTTGCTATTAATTATATGTAATGCTAGAATTATATATATAATTCACAGTGAGGTGTTAATTTGACAGTATTTACAATGTTTATGAGTATTTATCTCTTTATTTCAGTTACTATTTCAATATTTTACAGTGCCTATGTCATTTCAAAAGGAAGAACTGCACTATCCAAATCATTTTCAGCACTTTGTTTTTTGGTAAGTATTTATTTATTAGGATATTTAGGTGAGATAAATAGTACATCTTTAAACCAAATGGAATTTTGGAACATGGTTCAATATTTATCAATTCCATTTTATCCTGTATTTAGCCTTTTAATTTCACTATTTTACACTAAAACTGTTGTGTCTTTCAGAAAGAAATTACTATGGCTATTCTTAGTACCAATTACTGTTTTTATTATACGACTTACTAATCCCTTGCATCACTTATATTACTTATCAATGAACATTAAAATGATGTACGGCATAAATTATCTATCTTTATCAAAAGGTCCTATATATTATTTATATTGTGGTTATTTGTGTATAATTTTTATTTCTATAATTACTATATATTTAATAAATTTATTTAACTGCAATGCGAAAGATAAAATTGGATATTTAATACTAATTCTTTCTTCTATAATCCCCTTTATTGGACTTGCACTAATAGTTATTAATCCTTATATGCTAAATATAGATTACGTCATAATTCTTTTGCCGGCATCACTTTTTTTGCTAAATATAGCCTTATTTAAGTTTGATTTTCTTGAACTAAAAACTCTAGCTAGACAAGCATTATTTGATAAAAGCCCTTATGCAATGCTTTTACTTGACAACGAAGATATTCTTATCGATTTTAATTCAGCTGCTAAAATTGTTTTTCCAATACTAAACAGGAAATCTAGTAAAAAATCAATCTATACTATTTTAAAAAATGAAACTGAGTTTTTAAGTATAGTAAACAATACAAATATGGATACACTTGTTTTTTCACATTATGAAACTGATGAATATTATTCCGTTCACATAGTTCCGATTAATATACTTACCGACTTAAAAATCGGGAAATTAGTTACTCTCACAAATATTACTGTTCAAAAAAATACTGAAAAAGTTCTTAAAATATTAGCTACTACTGACCCTCTCACAAATGTTTTTAATAGAGCAGAATTTATGAATCTAGCAAAACTAGAACTTGAACGTTCAAATAGTACTGGTATATATGTATCTCTTCTAATGCTTGACATAGATTATTTCAAAAAAATAAATGACACAAGAGGTCATGCTGCTGGAGATTCTGTCCTAATACATTTTACAAGTGAAATGAAAAAACATTTTGGTAAAGACGCTATAATTGCTCGATTAGGCGGAGAAGAATTTGCAATTTTACTACCAAACACAAATATTAAAACCTGTAAAAGTATCACTGAAAATTTTCTTTCACATATTTCAAATAACCCTGCAACTTACGAAAAAAATACAATCAATTATACCTTTAGTGCAGGTATTTCTACTAATAATAAAAAACATATAACTTTAGAAAATTTGCTTAAATTTGCAGATAAAAGCTTATATGTTTCCAAATCTAACGGAAGAAAAAGAGTGTCCCTTCATACCTTTTATGAATGAAGAACGCTTTTATAAGTCCACTGGAAAACATCCAATTTTTCAGTGGACTTATAACCCTCTTTCACTTTCAATTTTGATTCGTATAGTCCTACTCCCAGTCTTTCCAAACCTCTGGCTTAAATCCTACTGTTGCAAGCTTACCATTTCTAACGATTGGTGTTACGTATAATGAAGGATTATTTAATAAAAGTTCCTGTTTAATTTGACTGCTTCTAATGTTTTGAATATTTAAATTTTTATATTCCTTACAGTTTTTATTTATTACATTTTCAAGTCCAACTGCAGCTACAACACTTTCCATTTCCCTTTTACCAAAGGCTTTTATGTTTAAATCTACAAATTGAAACTTTATTTTTCTTTCTTTAAAATATCTTTCCGCTTTTTTTGTATCAAAACACTTTTTTATGCCATATATTTGAATATTCATTTGTATTTTCTCCTTTAAATTCACTTCTATGTTATTTAGTTATAATATAATATTACTCACAAATCAACCTTTAATAAAAGGGTTTTTATAACTAACAAAATTATCCACTAAGACTAAAGTGTATTATTTAAATATTTCCTTCCAAGCTTTATCTGCTTCTAGTTTAAATTCTTCTGATAAATTATCTAAGCTTTCCATAAACTTAGCATCATTTATCATTTTAGAGGCACTAGCGTGGGTAGCATATGCATTTGTTTTTTTAACAACTTCTCTAATAACTTTAGGGTTGTCTATCATCATACAGGGCATGAGTAAATTGTTGTTATACGGTTGTCTACTTCTTATTTCCCTAAAATATTTACTATTGAAAACTTCCTTAAGTGGCTTTTCTTTTATATTATCTGTTGCAAAATGGCTAAAAATACAAGGTTCTACATCTTCCTTCGAATTAATATGACAATAATATTTTCCTGCAATACATCCACCTACATATGGAGCATCATTGAAAAAATCTATAGCAAAATATGGCTTTTCTATTCTTATTTTTCTTGTTCGTTCCCCTAAATACAATCTTTCTTTTGGTGATAGCATACTTTTTATATCTGGATTTTCGCCAATAGGCATATACAAGAAGTACCAGCTCATTTTTGATCCTTTTTCAATTAGCATGTCAATAAATTGTTCAGACGTAACAGTGTCCACATTGTTTGATGAAACTGCAGAGGATACTCCAAAAAGAATACCTCTCTTTTTAAGAAACTCCATCGCCTTAATAACTTTTTCAAAGGTACCTTTACCTCTTCTATCATCTGTTTCCTTTTCAAAGCCTTCTAAAGATAGCATTGGAATTACATTACCTAGCTTTTTTAACCTATCTGCAATTTCTTCTGTTATCATCGTTCCATTTGTGAAAGGGGTAAACATCATATCATCATATTTTTCATAAATATCAAGCATATAATTATTTATAAAAGGCTCTCCTCCTAAAATTATAATGTAATATATGCCCAGTTCCCTTGCTTCACTTATTATTCTTTCTACTTCTTCTTTTGAGATATCATCTTGCTTGCTATAATTTCCAGCATAACAACCTGTACAACTCAAATTACAACGCATAGATGGACTTATTAAAATTACAAAGGGTATTACTCCGCCGCCCTCATTTTCTATTTTTACTCTTTGCTCTAGTCCAAACCAAACCGCATTTGAAAAAAAGTTAGTAAAAAATTTTTTTAAACATCTTTTGTCTGTAGTTTTTAATATATTTTGTACAAATTCATTTGTTGGCTTGTTTTCTTTATAATACTTATAAACAAAATCTACCTGTGCTTTAGCTTCTGGATCTTTTAATGTTCTGCTTACTAAATAATACAGCTTCTCACAATTTTTTTCTGGATTCTTATCTAAAATTTCTACTGCTGTCTTAACAAGCATTTCTTTTATTGCTTTTTCCATGGCATTAAAAACGTTCATCAATATCCCCCCGGGAGAATTACTTATACAATAAGTATATTTATATAATCGAAAAATAATTCTTAACAAAAAAAACTGTTTTGAATATAATATAGCAAGTAGAATGACCTACTAAATAGCAAGTAGGAGGTGATTACCAATGCTTGCACCATTTATCATATGCTTTAGAGAAGGTATTGAGATTTTTTTAATTATTATCCCTCTAGTAGTATATTTTAATAAAAATAAATTGTACCAGATGAGTAAAAGTGTATTTCTAGGTGGTTTTTTAGGTTCAACTTTTTCAATAATAATCGGTTCTATACTATTCTTTCAGGCTACTTTGCTAGAATCAGCAGCTGGAGAACTATTTGATGGAATACTTGGACTAGTCTTGTCTGTCCTAATATTGTATAGTATAGTCCTTTTAAGAAAAAGTAAAACTTTTGATACAGCTCCTAGTGACAAATATATCAATTTAACTCAAAAAGGAGTTTTAATAATTTCTGCCATAACATTTTTTAGAGAATTGTTAGAAGCCACTTTGTTTATTTTAGCCAGTTCAAGTACTTCACCCTTACTTGTGGCTACATCTTCACTACTTGGACTAATTTGTGCAGCTATAATAGTATATATAGTAGCTAAAGGTTTTTCTAAACTTAATATAAAAATAGTTTTTTATGTGCTTAATTTATTTCTAATTGGTCTAGGCTCATATTACTTTGGAGATGCTTTAGATGTATTATTTAGCGGATATATTCCACAAATATTTACGATGGGAATATTGATTTATGCTGTTCCTAGCTATTTTCTAATGCTTAAGAACGATTTAAAAAAGTATTTAATCTCTGGTAAAATCAAATAAAAAATGGACTGTTGCAATTTACTTTATATTGTTTGCAACAGTCTTTTTATTATTTTATATTTTTATTTATTTCGTCATAAACTTCTTTCAAAGCAATACCATTTTCTACTGCAATTTTTTTACATTCGCTATATTCTGGCTTACTTTTTATTTTTTTACCTTCATAGTATCCATTTTTAATTGTAACTAATCCATACTTTGTTTCTAATTTTGTGAAATCTCTATTTAACATAGTTTTTTCAACTTCATAATATCTTATTCCTAAGGTAGAAGTTTCTTTTAATATGAAAGCCTTAACAGCCTCTAAGTTTTCGCCCTTTGTAAGAGCATTAATTTTCACAGCCGGTCTTCCCTTTTTCATTATTATTGGAGTCAAAAATGCATCTGATGCCCCTATATTAAATAGCTTTTCGATTATATAATCATACATTTCTGCATTCATATCGTCTATATTACATTCTACCATATATGCCTTTTCTTTATCTGAAGTATTTTGGGCATCACTATCTTCAGCTAAAATTAACCTTAAAACATTTGGTATTTCAGTATCCCTATGACCTATTCCATAAGCTACCTTTTGAATTTTGAAATCTTTTCTATCAGTAAATTCATCCACTGTTGCCTTTAATATAGCAGCTCCTGTAGGTGTAGTAGTTTCAAATTGAACTGCACCAGAAGTAACAGGAACATCTTTTAAAATCTCAACTACAGCTGGGGCTGGCACAGGTATAAGTCCATGTGCACAGTTAACAAATCCACCTCCAAGTTCTATTTTAGAGCACATTACTTTGTCAACCTTCAAATAGTCTAAACAAATGGCTGCTCCAACAGTATCTATAATCGAATCTACCGCTCCAACTTCATGAAAATGAACTTCATATAAAGGTTTGTTATGCACTTTAGCTTCTGCTTTTGCAACCTCTTTAAATATATCTAAACTCAACTTTTTAACGTTATCGTTTAATTCACTAGAGTTTATTATATTTTCAATTTCTAAAAGTCCCCTATGTTCATGATGGTGGTGGTGATGATGATGGTCATCATCACCACCACCTTTGGTGCCTGACCCCAAGGGGTCAGGCACCAAAGGTGCCACAGATGCCAAAGGTGCAACATCTACCATAGTGCCAAAAATACCTTTTCTGGAGGCTTCTGATGTAGCAATGTGATAACCTTCTAGCTTAAGTTTTTTTAATTCATCAATTAAGTAGTCCTCTGGTACTTCAAGATTTAGCATTGCCGCTAGATTCATATCTCCGCTTATTCCTGAGAAACAATCATAATATAATATTTTCATCATTTGTCCACCTTTCTTTTTTCTTTCTAATTTAATTTAATTTAATTCAACTTAATTTAATATACTTTAATTCAATATTTGCATTTTATCTATATTCTTATTTTGCATAATATTTTTATAATTTACAACTATCATGCTTAAAAAAATTATAACACATCCGAATAGTACTCTAAGGGTTATTATATCCCCTACAAATACGGAAAAAATTGCACTGAATACTGGTTCTGCTAAATAAATAACCGCTGCATTTGAAGGACTTACAAAGGGTTGCATTTTATTTTGAATTCCATAGGCCAAAATTGAAGAAAAAATTGAAGTATATAATACAGACCAAATCGAAAAGGTATTTGGTATAAATTGGACTTTTTCTATTGCTACAGCTGGTACTAGAGCTAACAGCCCTATTACTAAAAATTCTATTAAGGTTAACAATAATGGGTCTATATTTTGTGCATATTTATCTATCCAAATTATTTGCATAGCAAAAGCTAATGCACATAACATTGTAAGAAAATCACCATAATTAAACGAAAAATCCCCATTTAATGAAATTAATGAAAGACCTATTACTGATAAAATAACTCCTATTATGGTATAGATGTCTGGAAGCTTCATCTTCCTTATAGCTATTATAATTGGTACCATTACTACATTAAGTCCAGTGAGAAAACCAGATTTACTTGGAGAAGTATACAGTAATCCTTCTGTCTGCAGTGCACTACCAATAAACATAGCAAGTCCTATTATTACTCCTGCCTTAATTGTAGCTTTATTTATTTTATTAAATCTATTAAAACAAAATATAAGCAATATTGCTGCTGCAAGTAAAAATCTAAAGGTTAAGAAAGTGTATACTCCTACGAATTTTATCCCTTTACTCATTATTGGAAAACTGCCACCCCAAACAACAGTAACAAATAATAGACTTAAACTTGCCTTAAATTCCTTAGTCATATTTATTCTCCTAATTTTGAAGAAAGGCATACTCATATGAGTATACCTTCCTATTTTTCAATAGTAACTAGATTTTTCATGCTTATATCCAAAACCTTATATGAGTGAGTTATATATCCTGTTGATATGTAATCAACTCCTGTTTCAGCAAGTGTCCTTATTGTATCTAGATTAACATTTCCAGAAACTTCTGTATGTGCATTCCCATTTATAATTTCTAAAGCTTCTTTTATAGTTTCAAGCTTCATATTATCAAGCATAATAATGTCTGCTTTTGCTTCAACCGCTTCTCTTACTTGCTGGATAGTTTCAGTTTCTACTTCAATCTTTTTAACAAAAGAAACATTTTTTCTAGCAAGTTCCACAGCACTCTTGATTCCGCCAGCAGCTGCTATGTGATTATCTTTTAGGAGTACTCCATCACTTAAGTTATATCTATGATTTTGTCCACCACCAACTTTTACTGCATATTTTTCTAGTACTCTTAAGTTAGGTGTAGTTTTTCGGGTATCTAAAAGCACTGTTTTTGTACCTTCAAGCTTCTTTACAAATTCATTTGTCAAGGTTGCTACTCCGCTCATTCTTTGCAAAATGTTTAAAGCTGTTCTTTCTCCACTTAAAATACTGTAGGTTGAACCTGAAAGTTTTGCTAAAACTTGACCATAGTTCACTCTTTCTCCATCATTTACAAAAAACTGTACTGTAACATCTCCTAAGATTTCAAAAACTCTTTTAAAAACTTCTACTCCTGCTATGATTCCTTCTTCTTTTGCTATTACATCAACAGAAGACTTACTGCTACTGCTCATTATTGAGTTAGTAGTAATATCATCATAAGCACCATCTTCTTTTAATGCATTCATTATGATTTCATCGATTATTAATGAGTTCATGTTCTTTCTCTCCTAATACCTTTTTAAATTGTTCTAATGCACAGCTTAAATTTTCTTTTTTAAGCTGAAGCGCTTTTTCTAGTGTTATATCTTTTTTTACAACTTTTAATTGCTTATCATCAATTTTGCTATTAATATCTATAGCAGCTCTCCTAGAAAAAACCAAACCTTCTAAAAGAGAATTACTTGCTAATCTATTTGCTCCATGAACGCCTGTACAGCTAACTTCACCACATGCATATAAACCATTCATAGAAGTTTTTGAATTTAAATCTACTTTTATTCCTCCCATAAAATAGTGCTGTACTGGCGTTACAGGGATTACACCATCTTTAAAGTTTAATCCACGAGCGAGGCAACCTTTGTATATTCCGGGAAATCTATTTTTTAAAAATTTTTCTCCCATTTGACTTATGTCTAAATAAACAAAATCCGTTCCTGTTCTTAACTGTTCTCTCCAAATATTATTTGACACTATATCTCTAGGCAAGAGTTCATCGGTAAAAGCTTCACCATTAATATTTTTAAGCTTAGCTCCTTCTCCTCTAAGGGATTCGGAAATCAAAAATCTTCTTTCTCTATCTTTATCCTCATACAAGGCTGTAGGATGAAATTGAATGTATTCTAAATTTTCCAACTCTATATTGTTTCTAAAAGCAATTGCTATGCCATCACCAGTACTTGTTCTTCTATTTGTAGAATTTGTGAATAGACCACCTATGCCGCCAGAAGCTAAAATAGTGAACTTTGAATGTATTAAGCTTACACTGCCATTTTTTATAACTATACCACCATAGCAGCTTTTATCCTCTTTAAGTATGTCCACTAATATGCAATCTTCAATAATAGAAATGTTTTTTCTCTTTTTAGCTTCCTTATAAAGAGTTTCAAAAACCATTTTGCCAGTTTCATCTGTTGAATGAACAATTCTATTTATACTGTGTCCACCTTCTCTAGTATAATCAAATTCTTCATCTTTATAATCAAATTTCATACCTAAACTTAATAGTAAATCTATATTTTTTATAGATTCCTTTGCTAAAACTTCAACTGCTTCTTTTCTATTTTTGTGTCTTCCTGCCTTTAAAGTATCTTGTACAAAAGACTCCGTATCATCTTTATTTTTTGCTTTGGAGATTCCACCTTGAGCAAGATACGTGTTACACTCATCTGCTTTTGTCTTTGATATTATAATTACTTTTTTATCAGCTTCAATATTTAGGGCCGAAAAAAGTCCTGCAACTCCAGTACCAACTATCAATACATCAGTGCAAATATCCATCATATCACTTCCCTAGAACAAGCATATTTTCTAAAGCTTTTGCTGCTTTATTTCTTATTTCTTCATCTATTTCTATTTGAAAATAATTATCCTCTAAGCTCCATAATATGTGTTCCATAGTTGTCTTTTTCATATTTCTGCAAGTCATTCCTCTAATATTATAAAACTCCTTATTCGGATTTTGTGTCTTAGACTTATGAATTACTCCTTCTTCAGTAACTACAATAAACTTATTAGCTGAATCTTTTGTTGCAAAGTCTATTATGCCGCTAGTGCTTCCAATATAATCTGCAAGATTTCGAACTTCTTTTCTACATTCTGGATGAACTAAAACCTTTGCTTCTGGCATTTCTTCCTTTGCTTTTATTACATCTTCCTTTGCAATCCTATTATGCACACAGCAATGACCTTCCCATAAAATTATTTTCTTTTCAGGTACATGCTCTGCCACATATGAGCCTAAATTTTTATCTGGAACAAATATTATTTCATCAGCATCTATATTTTTTACTATTTTTATTGCATTTGAAGAAGTGCAACATACATCTGAAACCGCTTTTACCTCTACTGAAGAATTAACGTAGGTAACTACCTTAGCATTTGGATGTTCCTCTTTCATTTTTAATATATCTTTAACTACAGCCATATCAGCCATTGGACATCCTGCTTCTTTTACTGGAAGTAACACGGTTTTTTGTGGTGATAATATTTTTGCACTTTCTGCCATAAACTTAACTCCACAAAATACAATAACATCTGCATCATTTTCTTTTGCGCGCCTGCTAAGTTCAAAAGAGTCACCAACAAAATCTGCTAACTCTTGAATTTCTGGAATTTGGTAATAATGTGCTAAAATAATTGCATTTTTTTCTCTCTTTAGTTCTAGTATTTGCTCTTTTAAGTATTCAGACATTTTTTTAACTCCTTTATATATGCAGCATTTAATTATTATTCTCTAAAGATGTCACATATTTATTTTTACGTATATACCTTTAAAGAATAATATAACATTATATTTTTATATTATCAATATTATAAGTGAAATAAAGGAGCTTTTGAACCATTATAATACTGTTTGAAAGTCCTTTATTTTACCTTATTCCTCTAATTTTCTTACCCTCTTCCACTTCTTTTCCGGATTTAATTTCCCATCCCATTTTTCAATACTTTCTTTAACTTTCACCTTGATATTATCGCCCTCTTCTTTTGTCAATTTCCCGCTTTTTACTTTTTCATCGATTATTTTATACTTTTCCTCAATAATTATGCTTCTTACCTCTTTATCATCAAAACCTTTTGCTTTGGCTATATCAAAAAATGATTTATTTGCCTTTTCTGCATTAATTAAATCCTCTTCTCTCAAGTTAAATCTTTCTAAAATTTGGGCCTTATATATAGGTCCATCACCATGATGATTTAAGCTTATAATATTCCCTTCAATTGGAGCAGCGTAAACTGGAGGTGCTGCAAGCATGATTACCGCACTAATTGCTAACCCTATAATACCTTTAATCTTTTTTCTCTTCATTTTATCTTCCCCTTTAAATTTATTCAAAGTTATTTTGTGCAAAGTTTGTATAAAATATAAGCAATTTTTATTGAACCTTTCTAAAATATACATTAAACTTATAATTAAAATACAAATATTTACGGAGGCTCCATTTAATGAACAGCAGTACATACAAAAACTTTTTAATTATTCGTTACAGCATTTATTTTTTAGTAGCAATATCAATTATAATATCAAATATTTCAAGCCTTTATGATGTACCAAAATTAATATTCATTTTTTTACTTTACATAATTAATACTCAATTAAGAATCTACTTCTTTGAAAACAAAAAGCTTATAATAATAACCTCTTTATTAATTGAAATGATTTTAATTTCATTATTATATTATAATTTTGGTGGTTTCACCTTTGTATATTATTTTATTGCAATTTTAGATGCTACGATTATGCTTTCAAAGCCTTATTCCTTTATAGCCTTATTAATATTATACTTAGGCATTATAATCGAAAGTATTCATCCCAATTTTACATACCTCCAAATACACCCACTTACTAATGTAATATTCAATACTTTAATTGCAATTGGCTTTGGAAGCTTAGGCTATTATTTAAGTGAAGAAAAACTAAAAAAACTTGAAGCTGAAAAGTTATACGATAAAATCAGAATATCTGAAGAAAACTTAAAGGAAGCCTACGAAAGACTTGAACAATATTCTAATACTATAGAGGAAATATCAATTTTGAGGGAAAGAAATAGAATTTCCAAGGAAATACACGATATTATTGGACATACTTTATCAACACAAATTATTCAGCTCCAAGCTATCCCCTTTGTTATGGATAAATCAACAGATGATGCTAAAGAAATGCTTAATACTATGCTTCAAAATTCTAAAATAGGTCTTGAAGATGTTAGAAGAGCTGTACGAGCTCTTAGTCCTACTAGCTTTGATAATTTCAATGGGATTTTTGCAATTAAAGAGCTACTTAACAATTTTGAAAAAAATTCAAAGGTAAAGGTTAACCTATCTATTTCAAAATATCAGTTTGAACTATCGTCAGATCAAAGCTTCACATTATATAGAGTTATTCAAGAAACATTAAATAATGCTATAAGACACGGAAAAGCTTCAATTATTAATGTTACAATGACTTTTAATGAAGAAGATATATATATTTACATAAAAGATGATGGTGAAGGTGTCTTAAATATAAATGAAAGCTTTGGAATAAATAATATGAAAGAAAGAATAAAAAGTATTGGAGGAGAAATTAACTTCCATAGTTCTCCATCAAATGGATTTGAAACTAATATTAAAGTTCCTAGAATTGAAAACATAGCTGAATTAAAAGGTGGTAATAGTATTGAATAAGATAAAATTAGCAATTGTAGACGATGAAAAATTAATTCGTGAAAGTTTAAAAATCATTTTAGGCTCCAGCAAAGAAATTGAAATAGCAGGTCTTTGTGAAAATGGTGAGGAAGCCTTTAATTTATGCAAAGAAACTAATGTTGATGTAATGCTAATGGACATAAGAATGCCAATTTGCGATGGTGTCAAAGCCACAAAATTAATTAAAGAGGCTTATAGCGGAGTTAAAATAATTATTTTAACTACATTTAAAGATGATGATTATATTTTTGATGCAATAAAATATGGAGCCAGCGGATATATTTTAAAAGATACTTCTCATGAAGTAATTTTACATACTATAAAAAGTGCTTACATTGGAAACATAATTATGAATCCGGAAATTGCTACTGCTATAATTGAAAATAAAACAATGGATAAATCTAAAGCTTTAGATAAAGTCAAAAACACTTATAATTTGACATCAAGAGAATTAGAAATTATAACTGAAATTAGTGAAGGATTCACTAATAAAGAAATTGGTGAAAGGCTCTTTATTACTGAAGGAACGGTAAAAAATAATATTACTGAAATTTTATCTAAGCTAGAACTTAGAGATAGAACACAAATTGCAATTTTTGCTTTTAAAAATAACCTAATATAAATAGAGGGGCTGCTCCATAATATTTCTATTATTGAGTAGCCCTTTATTTACTCTGCTATTTCTGAAATATCTTCATCTTGGTTCATAGTACTATGATACCTTCCGTATACCATATAGACTATTAAACCTAAAACAAACCAAACAACAAATCTTATCTTTGTAGCAGTTTGAAGTTGAAAAATTAATGCTCCACATGCTATTACAGAAATCATTGGTGTTATTGGTACAAGAGGACACTTGAAAGGTCTATTTATATCTGGTCTTCTTTTTCTTAATACAATTACACCTACAGAAACGATTATAAAGGCTGCTAAAGTTCCTATATTTGTTAATTCAGATACGATTTCAATTGGCAAGAAGCCTGCTATAAGAGCAGTAACCACTCCAACTATCAAAGTACTATTAATAGGAGTTTTAGTCTTTTTATTTATTCCTCCAATAACTTCTGGTAAAAGTCCATCTCTTGACATAGCGAAAAATATTCTAGTTTGTCCAAACATCATAACTAAAAGAACAGAGGTTAAACCAAATATTGCTCCTACCGAAACTAACGCAGAGCCCCAATTTATTCCTATTTCCTGCAATGCAAATGCAACTGGAGCAGAAACTCCTGCAAACTTCATGTATGGAACTGTACCGGTAAGAATTGCAGATACAACTATATATAATATTGTACAAATTACTAATGATGCAATTATACCTTTTGGTAAATCCTTTTGTGGATTTTTAACTTCTTCTGCTGCAGTAGAAACAGCATCGAAACCGATGTAAGCAAAGAATACATAAGCCGCACCCTGCATTACTCCACTAAAACCATTTGGCATAAACGGATGCCAATTAGCTGGTTTAACATGACCTACTGCTAAAAAGATAAATAAGAAAATAACTCCTAATTTTATTATAACGATAATGTTGTTGAATCTTGCACTTTCCTTAACTCCCGTAATTAAAAGCAATGATATAACTCCAATAATAAGGATAGCAGGCAAATTTATTATTCCACCATCATATGGAGAATTAACAAGTGCTGAAGGCAACTTAATGCCGATATTGTTCATCAAAGATGTAACGTAGCCAGACCACCCAATTGCTACTGCTCCTATTGCTACAGCATATTCAAGTATTAAATCCCAGCCTATTATCCAAGCCCACACCTCACCAAGTGCCGCATAACCATAAGTATATGCACTACCTGCTACTGGTACTATTGCAGCAAATTCCGCATAACAAAGTGCTGCAAAAGCACAGGCAAAACCTGCAGCTACAAAGGATAACACTAATGCAGGTCCAGAAAACTTGGCTGCTGCTTCTCCTGTTAGGACGAAAATACCGCTTCCTACAATTGCACCTATTCCAAGCATTGTAAGTTCGAAAGCTCCTAAAGCTTTGTTAAGGGATTTTTCGCCTTGAGTTTCTTTGATTAAACTGCTAATTGGCTTTGTTCTAAAAATACTCTTCAAAATTACACTCACCCTTTCTTTATATTTTATTTTGACAATTATTTTAATATTCATAATTACTATATGAATAAAAGAAATAAGCCCCCATTACCTTTTTTAGATAATTGATATCATTATACTATAAATTCATCAATTAATCTACAAATTTATTCTTAAATTAACAATTAACCTTTTCTATATTACTATGAAAAAATATTGTCTATATTATAATTCCATGACTTAAGTCATTCTATTCAAAGTGACTTAACTCATTTATATTTTTTTATAAAAAGTTATACAATTAATTTAAAGAGAGGAGAGATTACAATGTCAATAGTTGAATTAAAAAACGTTACTAAACGTTATAATGATAAATTGGTAGTTGATAACTTAAACTTTTCAATAACGGAAGGTGAAATTTTTGGACTGTTAGGACCTAATGGTGCAGGAAAATCCACTACAATATCAATGATTGTTGGTTTAATAAAAAATGAGGGTGGAGAAATTATAATAAATGGTTACTCTACAAATTCAAATCCATCGCTGGCAAAAAAAAGTATTGGACTAGTACCCCAAGATATAGCTCTATATAAAAACCTTAGTGCAGTTGATAATTTGAAATTTTGGGGAACTTTATACGGCCTTCAAGGAAAAGAATTAAAAAATAGAATAGATGAAGCTTTGGAAGTTACAGGCCTAACTGATAGAAAAAAAGAAAAGATAAATAACTTTTCTGGTGGCATGAAAAGAAGAATAAATATAGCCTCTGCTATAATGCATCACCCAAAAATATTAATTATGGATGAACCAACAGTTGGAATAGACCCTCAGTCAAGAAATCATATTCTAGAATTTACAAAAGAATTAAACAAAAAATATAATACTACAATAATATATACAAGCCATTACATGGAGGAAGTCGAATCGCTTTGTAATAAGCTCGTTATTTTAGACGAAGGAAAATTGGTTGCAAGCGGAACTAAAGAAGAAATTAAAAGAATAGTATCAAATGAAGAAACTCTGTCCCTTACTGTAACTAATTTCAATCCAGATATACTATTGAAGCTAAAGCATAATGACAATATAAACAATTCCTTTTTCAAAAATAATATATTATCAATTTCCGTTAAAAATTGTGAAGTAGCTTTACCATTTATTATCGATATATTAGTTTCAAATAAAATTAAGATACAAAATATAAGTATAGATAGCCCATCATTAGAAACAGTATTTCTAAAACTTACAGGAAAAAACTTAAGAGATAAATAGACAAGGAGGGATAAAATGAAGACAATCTCAATTGCTATAAATGGATTAAAGCAATTTTTAGTAGAAATAAAGCTAATGATTTTTATTTTTATAATAGCACCATTACTATTCTCTTATCTTTATGGGGCAGTATATCAAAAAATTATGAGTCCAAATATGACACTTCCAAAATTTAATTTAGTCATAGTAGATAACGATAAGAGCGATATGTCTAGTCCATTAGAAGAAATATTTAAAAATAATAAGCTAAAATCAATTTTAAATTTAAGTGAAGCTTCAAATATTTCTTATGTAAAAGATAAACTTCTTAGTGGAGATTTTAGTGCTGCTATAATTATTCCTAAAAATTTCAGTTCCAATATTCGCACTGGAAAAACTTCTAATATTGAAATATTAAAAGCACCTTCAGCAGGAGCTAGTACTGATATAGTAGATAGTATTGTAAATACTTACACTAAGCAATTAAACATAAATATTGGCATTTACTCCGCACTATTAAAAAGTAGTAATAGCACTATTATTAGCAATGCAATTTTTGCAAGGTTATCTCCAAAACTTTATTCTATCATTAACAAAAGCTATGTTAATGAAGTGAATTTAAGTAAAAAAATCGATTTAAATTCAAAACAACAATTTTCTCTTAATATACTTATAATGTTTAGTCTTTTTATTGCTGTATATGAAGCAAGTAACATAATTGCAGAAAAAGAATTTGGAACTCTTAAACGGATAGAGTCTACCTCAACTAGTAAATTTTCATTTTGCTTCGGTAAATATATATCTTCTTTTATTATATCCTTTATATTAATTACATCCTTTGTTGTAATTTCAAAACTTTTAATCGGGGTATATTGGGGTAATTTAAAATATATTGCTTTAATTATATTCATGCATAGCATTTTAATTTCTGCCTTAACAGCTCTGTTAGGTTCTGTATTTAAAACCGGCAAAATTATGCGTACTGTAGCTTCTTTAGCCTTTGCACTTATGTCTATTATTTCAGGAAGCTTTTATCCTACTATGTATAATACAGGCTTAATGAAAACTATAAGTCAATTGACTATAAATTATGTTTTAAATAATAATTACTCTAATGTAATGCTTGGATACTCATTATCCATTACAAATATTATCATCACAATATTAGTCAGCTTAGCAATAATGGTAGCTTCTAGCCTTTACTTTAGATTTTTAGAAGTAAAAGCTTAGAAAGGAGGAAGAAATTAAATGCAAATATTTAGACTTACAATTTTAAATTTGAAACGTATGCTTCAAAACAAATCTGTAATTATTATGACTTTAACACTGCCTACAATAGTTATATGTATAATGACTTTCTTTACTCAAGGTCAAAACAGTTCAAATAACAATATGTATATTGATTTCGTAAATAATGATAAAGGAACACTTAGCGGTAGCTTAATTAAAAACTTTAAAAATTCAGGTGATTTTAATATTAATATTTTAGATATAGCTGATGCTAAGGCTCAAGTTGAAAGTGGTGCAGTAAATTTAACAATAGTAATACCAAATAATTTCACGGAGCAACTAAACAAAGGAATGGTGCCTAAGGTAGACATTTTAAAATTGCAGCAAGGAAATTCTAATGTTGTAGCCGAAAATATTATTGATTCCTTTATAAAAGATAATTTAATTTCTAATACAGCTATTTCTACTATTAAAGATATGAATTTTAATTCTAAAGTATCTCTTTCTTCTTTAAAAGATACCATTATTAAAGATACATCTGAAAATAAAATTAATGTTATGAGTTCTGTTTTATCTTATAATAATACAAATTCTCTTTCTGGATTAATTACTATCGGTTTTGTAATAAGCTTTTTAATGTTCTCTTCAATATTTATTGTAAATGAACTTATAGGTGAAAAAGTTAACGGAACTTTAAAAAGAGCTTTATCTACTCCTAATAGTAATATTACAATTGCCGCCTCAATAGTTATATCTTTTCTTATAATTGGATGGCTACAAGATTTTTTAATTATAATAACTACAAAATTTTTATTTAATGCATACTGGGGTAAATCCTATTTAGCCCTATTCCTATTATTCACAGCAATACTTCTTGTTGTTCAAGGTTTAGGTCTTCTAATATCAAGAGTTATAAAATCCGAAAACAATATATCTGTAATAACGATGCTAATTGTAAATATTTCCTGCCTCTTAGGCGGATCATATATGCCAATACAATATTTTCCGGATATTCTTAAAAAGTTTGCTTTATTTATGCCTCAAAGTTGGGCAGTTACAGCTCTTACAGATTTAGTGCTTAAAAATAAAGGTATAACAGATATTCTACCTAATATAGGCATATTACTTCTATTTGCGATAGTATTTTTTACTGCAGGGGCTGCTAGCTTGAGGAAGATTGCAGAGTAGAAAAATTCAATGTTTTATTTTATATTTGCATCCTTTTCATTTTGCCCCTCTCCTTGATGGTTTAAAGGAATAAAAGCAGGGCCTTCAACATTTTCACCATCGAAAGTAAATCTTGAGCCATGACAAGGACAATCCCATGTTTTTTCTGCATCGTTCCAAACTAATTCACAACCTAAGTGGGTACACGTTATATTTACAAGGTGGAGCTTTCCATTTTCATCTTTATAAGCTCCCATCTTGCCTTCATCGGTTTTAATTACTTCAGCTTCGCCGCTCTTTAGCTTAATATCTTTTGGCACAGAGGCAATTTTGCCACCTATATAATTATTAGCAACATCTAAGTTATGTGCAATAAATTTTCCACTAGCTGCTAAAACATCGAATCTAGAAGGATTATACACTTCTTGCCATGGACTTTCCCCTTTTATTATATGGTCAGTTAAAATTCTAGCTGCAGCAGTACCATTTGTCATTCCCCATTTTCCAAAACCAGTAGCAACAAATATGTCTTCTGTTTTTGAAGTTAACTTTCCAACATAAGGGACACCATCTACTGTCATACAATCTTGAGTGGACCATCTATACAAAATCTTATCTAGGTTAAAGTTTTCTTTTGAAAAATTAGCTAAACTTTCATAATGAATATTTGTGTCCTTTTCTGAAGCAGTAATGTGATTTTCTCCTCCAACCAATAAGATTTCATCTTCACCTGTATTGGCAGTTCTTAAAGACCTTGTAGGGCTTTCAGCATTTATAAATATTGCTTCTGAAAATTTATCCTTTATTTTTAATCCAATTAAATACGATTTTTCAATATACATTCTTGCAAAATACATTCCTAGACCATCATAGCAGGGATAGTGGGAAGCTATTATAACAAAATCTGACGTAACCTTTTTACCATCTCTCGTTATAACTTCACTTTTACTATTGTGTTCATGTTTTATATCTACCACTGTAGTATGCTCAAATATATCGCTGCCTTCCTCTGTTATCTTAGAAGAAAGGGCAAGCAAATATTTCAGCGGATGAAATTTTGCTTGATTATCAAACCTCACTGCACAAATAGTATCAAAAGGCAATGGTATTTTTTCTACATATGCTGAATTTATTCCCAATTTTGAAGCAGCCTCAACTTCTTCTTCGATCTTTTTTATATATTCCTTTGAACTAGTATAAACATAAGACGGACAAACCTCGTAATTACATTCAATTCCGTTTTCTTTAATTATATCCGATACAAATTGAATGGAACTTTCATTGGCATCTGCATACTCCTTTGCTTTTTCTTCTCCAAATTTACTTATTAGTTTATGATAAATTAATCCATGTTGAGATGTGAGCTTGGCAGTGGTATGACCAGTAGTGCCGTGCAAAATTTTATCACTTTCTAAAACTGCAACCTTATAGCCCTTCTTTTTAAGTAGGTATGCCGCAGTTATTCCAACAATTCCACCGCCAATAATTGCCACATCAACTCTTAGGTCATCTTTTAGAGGGGGAAAACCTGTTTCTTTTGTACTCAAAATCCAATAAGCTTCATGGCGACTTGAAAAAACGTCTGATAAATTACTCATACTAATTCACTCCAATTTTTATAAATCATCTAAATTAGTATGTGCTATAATTTTATTTATTATCCAATATTTTCGAAATTAAATCAAAATGATACTTTATACTATATTCTTTTACTTCATTGCTTTATTATTAATAGTATATTTATAAATTGGTTTTTCTTCAAGGTAGCCATAAATCTCTTTCTTGATCATATTTATAATCACCTTTCTAATTCAAATTATTTATAACCATTTTAACCTTTTCTATTACATTTTCTACAGTGAAACCAAACTGTTCAAATAAAATTTCAGCTTTTCCTGAGGCACCAAAGCCTTCCATAGCGATAACTTCTCCATCGATTCCAACATATTTATGCCAACCAAAAGGTGAGGCTGCTTCTACTGCAACTCTAGCTCTTATATTTTTAGGTAAAACAAGGTTTTTATATTGTTCACTTTGAGCTTCAAATAATTCAAAGGAAGGCATGCTAACAACTCTTGCAGAAATATTTTCTTTTTCTAGCTCTATTGCAGCATTTAAAATCAGTTCAACCTCTGAACCAGAAGCCATAAGTATAACATCAGGCTTTTCTTTATTTTTAGCTTCTTTTAAAATGTATCCGCCCTTAAGTGCATTTTTACCCGAATTCTCGTATAGAGGAAGCTTTTGTCTTGTAAGTACTAAAGCAGTAGGCCCATTTTTTGAATTTAAAGCACTATACCAAGCTGCTGCTGTTTCACAGGAATCTGCTGGTCTAAATACAGTCATATTCGGAATAGTTCTTAAGGAAGCTAGTTGTTCGATAGGTTCATGTGTCGGTCCATCTTCACCTACACCGATACTATCGTGAGTTAACACGTATATTATCGGAAGCTTCATTATGGCAGAAAGTCTCATAGCACCTTTCATATAATCACTAAATACGAAGAAGGTTGCTACAAAAACCTTAAGTCCACCATGTAAATACATTCCGTTTGCGATAGCTGCCATGGCATGTTCTCTAACTCCAAAATGCATATTTGCTCCGCTTCTATCCTCTTTAGAAAAATCGCCTTTGCCTTCCATATATGTTTTATTGGATGGAGCTAAATCTGCAGAACCTCCAATTAAATTAGGAATGAGCTTACTTAATCTATTAATTAGTATACCTGAAGATTCTCTTGTAGCTAGTGGTTTATCAAACTTCCAAAATTGTTCGTTTTCCAAAAGATCTACTCCACTCTTTTCATCAAACCACATTTCCCATTCTTTTTTCAACTCAGGATATTGCTCTTTATAAGAAGCAAGCATTTCATTCCACTTATTTTCTATTTTTTTAGCTTTTATTACAAATTCCTTCTTAAAGTTTTCAATTTCCTCTGGAACAGTAAAAGGTTCGTAAGTCCAATTTAAATGTTCTTTTGTTAGCTTTAAATTTTCTTCACCTAGAGGTTCCCCGTGAGCAGATGATTTACCTTGTTTTGCAGGGCATCCAAAGCCAATAATATTTCTTACTATTATAATAGAAGGTCTATTACAATCTTTTTTTGCTTCCTTTATTGCAGCATCTATCTCCAAAATATCGGTACCATCCTTAACCTTTAAAACCTGCCAGCCGTATGCTTCATATCTTAATGCTACATCTTCTCTAAAGGCAATATCAGTATTTCCTTCAATAGTTATATTATTTGAATCATATAAAACAATTAATTTCCCAAGTCCTAAGGTACCAGCAAGAGAACATGCCTCTCCAGAAATTCCTTCCATCAAGCAACCATCTCCAACTAGAGCGTAGGTATAGTGATCTATTACATTATAATTTGGCTTATTGAACTTGCTTGCCAAGTGACTTTCAGCTATTGCCATTCCAACCGCATTGCAGACTCCTTGTCCAAGTGGACCTGTTGTAGTTTCAACTCCATCAGTGAATTTATATTCAGGATGTCCTGGAGTTTTACTTTCAAACTGTCTAAAGTTTTTTATATCTTCAACAGCTACATCATATCCAAATATGTTTAATAATGAATATAAAAGCATGGAACCATGTCCTGCAGATAGTACAAACCTGTCTCTATCTATCCATTTTGAATTACTAGGACTGTGTTTTAAATGTCTATTCCAAAGTGTGTATGCCATTGGTGCAGCTCCCATTGGCAGTCCTGGATGTCCTGATTTAGCCTTCTGAATTGCTTCAGCAGATAGTATTCTTATTGTATTTACAGCTAAATTATCAATATTCATTAATTATTCCTCCATACTATTTATTAAAAGCTTCTTTCCAATCCTTCATAAATCTTTCTATTCCTGAATCAGTAAGCGGATGCTTTATAAGTTGTTTTAAAACGTTATAAGGAATAGTTCCAATATGTGCTCCTGCTTCAGCTGCATCGATTACATGTTTTGGACTTCTTATGCTAGCAGCGATTATTTCTGTTTTAATATGATGAGTTTCAAAAATGTTAACTATAGACTTTATTAATTCCATTGAATTTGAACATATATCATCTAGCCTTCCAAGAAAAGGACTAACAAAAGTTGCTCCTGCTCTCGCAGCTAAAAGAGCTTGACCAGCTGAAAATATAAGTGTTACATTCGTTTTAATTCCTTCATTAGATAGTACCTTTACTGCTTTCAAACCCTCTTCGGTTATAGGTATTTTTACTACCATGTTTTTATGAATTTTTGCTATCTCTCTGCCTTCTTTTATCATGCCTTCAGCATCTAGCGAAATTACCTCTCCACTAATCGGTCCATCTACTATAGAAGTTATTTCCTTTATAACTTCATTAAAATCTCTTCCTTCTTTAGCAATTAGTGAAGGGTTGGTAGTCACTCCACATATTATTCCCATATCATTTGCTTCTCTTATATCGTTAACATTCGCTGTATCAATAAAAAGTTTCATTTTATAAGCCTCCTAAAAATTTATATATTTTATGCAGATTTTTAAATAGTATTGCTTTTTTAATCCCTCCTTTATATAACTTAAATCGCTTTCATAAATAGAATAATATTTATAATTATAAATGTCAATAATATTCGCATATTAGTACGTACTAATTTAATTTATATTATAAATCTATATCGTAATTATCTTATTAATATTATTATGAACATTTATTTTTATCATAATATATTATCTATCATGGCAGTGCTAGACCTGTTTCAACTGAACTTGCTTTTATATCTTAATTTTTTCATTAAATTTGAAATTTGTACGCACAATAATGTTTTTTATATTGACATTTATTCTTATTAATATTATTATGATAATATTAAATCGCTTTCAAAGAAATTTGTTTTTTTCACATTACTGAGGAGGTTTTTTTATTGATTATGAAGGATCAAAGAGCAGAGGAAATTGAAAATGGCAAAACATCACTTGGCATAGAATTTGGTTCTACTCGTATCAAAGCCATTTTAATCGGAAACGATTTCACTCCACTGGCAAGCGGAAGCTTTGAATGGGAGACAAGCCTTAAGGATGGTATTTGGACCTATCCACTTGAAGAAATTTGGAAAGGCTTACAATACAGCTATCAAAAGCTTTTTGCTGAAGTTAAGGAAAAATATGGTGTTACCTTAACAAATATAGGTTCCATAGGTTTTTCAGCAATGATGCATGGTTATATGGCTTTTGATAAGGAAGGTCAACTTCTGGTTCCTTTCAGAACTTGGAGAAATACAATGACTGAAAAGGCAGCAAAAAAACTTACTGAATTATTTCAGTACAATATTCCTGAAAGATGGAGTATAGCTCATTTATATCAAGCTATTTTAAACAACGAACCTCACTTAGAAAAACTTGATTTCATGACAACTTTAGCTGGATATATTCATTGGCAGCTTACAAATGAAAAGGTTTTAGGAATATGCGATGCTTCGGGAATGTTCCCAATTGATATAAATACACATGATTATGATGAAGCTTTACTTAAAAAATTCACTAACTTACCAGACGTTGCAAAATACTCATTTGATATAAATAAACTTTTCCCAAAAGTTTTATTAGCAGGAGCTAATGCCGGAACTTTAACTGCTGAGGGTGCAAAAATGCTGGATGTAAGCGGAAACCTAAAAAGCGGAATTCCTATATGTCCACCTGAAGGAGATGCAGGTACTGGAATGGTTGCAACAAATTCTATTGCACCTCGTACAGGTAATATTTCTGCTGGAACTTCAATTTTTGCTATGATAGTTCTAGAAAAAACACTTTCAAGGCTTCATACTGAAATAGATCTTGTAACTACGCCTTCAGGAGACTTAGTTGGAATGGCTCATGCAAATAATGGCTTCTCAGACGTTGATGCATGGGTTAATGTATTCCAGCAATTTACGGAAGCAATTAATGTCAAGCTTTCAAAGGAACTCCTGTATATGGCCCTTTATAGTCAAGCACTTTTGGGCGATCCCGATTGTGGAGGCGTTCTAGCATATAACTATTTTGCTGGCGAAAGCATCACAGGAGTTGCAGAAGGTAGACCTTTAGTCGTACGTAAACCAAAGAGCCATTTCACCTTGCCAAACCTTATGCGAGCTCATCTCTTTACTGCCTTAGGTGCCTTAAAAATTGGAATGGATATTCTCTTAAAAGAGGAAGAAGTTAAGCTTGATAAATTACTTGGCCATGGAGGTTTGTTCAAAACTCCAATAGTTGGACAATCAGCAGTTGCTGCAGCTGTAAACACCCCCGTTTCAGTTATGACAACAGCTGGAGAAGGTGGTGCATGGGGCATAGCAATACTGGCAAACTTCATGGAAAAAAATAATTCTGATTTTACACTATCAGAATTTTTGTCAAAACAAGTTTTCGCTGGGTATGTAGCTGATGAAGTTAAACCTGATGAAAAAGATGTAGTTGGCTTCGAACAATTCATGAATTATTACAAAGCTGGAATAGAAATTGAAAAATCAGCCGTTGAACATTTAATCTAAAAAAATAATATACCCCTAGCAGTTAAAATAATAATTATAATAAAATTTCAGCAGGAATATACTATAATGAATAAAAAAGCGGCTAAGCCGCGTTATTTCGCTTCGCTAAACTTCTTTTGGGCGAAGCCCAATAGCCATCAAGCTAAGTTAGTATAATCTCTAACTTAGCTTGATGGCTATATTTTTTTCTTTCTGGAAAATATATTTATTATTAGATTTTAATTTATTGTATGCTATCATCATTTTAATGCAAACAAATTAATCATACGTTTATAAATGTATGATCTTACCACTATATTAACTTTATTACAGTATTATATTACTAAACTTTCCAAATCAAATTCACTTATTTTTATACTTTCTATTATTTCTAAGGTTGTTTTTATACCTTTCTTTTTTCATTTTATAGAATACTTCATTATTGACGATATTATCTTACTTAAAAATCTAATAAGCACTATTTCTCATTTAAATATTATTTCTCTAATTTTATTAAAAGACTCTTTTACTATACTAAAAGATTTAATTGGACTAATTTCTTTTTGGGTTTTTTCTAATATAATCTTTTTACCTGTGCAAACTATTGAAGATGTTAATTGATGAAGGTGGCTTGCTACTATTGTTACTATTTTTATTTAACTTAGCTTCTAATTCTCCAATCCGAGCATATAGGATTTTATTTTCTATTCTTAGTTCCTGTAGTTCTTGATTGAGACTATCAATATGATTTGTTAGCCTAGTGTTAAATCCTTCCATTAATGAAGCAATCTCTGATACTCCTGCTCTATTATTTTCAATGATTTTATTTTCATCCATAATATTTATCACCAACCAAATCACTTTTTCATTTTCTCTGGTGTATATATTCGATATCAGCTGTTAAAATTCTTTTTTGGTAATTTAAGAATTTTTTTACTGCTGTCAATGGCTGAGTAATAACATTTATATTAATGGTATTTTATGACATGTATTTTCTTAATCGGAACTTATATAATATGATTTTATATTTTTAAATTGGGGTACAGCAACGATTCTTGCAAAAAACAGCCATAAGAAAGTTATTACTATTTCAAACACTTAAAGTACCCATTTTTTTAAGATACTAACACAAAAATGTACTTTTTATGTTGGCAGTATTTAAGTCTCAAATCTATATATTTTATATTTTATGACATCACATAAGTAATTGGATTTCTTATGTGATACTGTTTATAGGTAAATATGGCTTATGGCTGTTTTTAACATTAATCTTTACTTCCCCATTTTTAGTTTCCACCTTAAATTATTCAACAGTCAAATGCTCTCTTTTTCCTCCCTGGTTTCCCCTATTCGAGGTTATTATCTGAACCTAAATCCATTTTGTAATTTCTTACAAAATATTTACTAGTAGGAGAAAATACAGTTACAATAATTAAATATATTATCATAAAACAACCGTCAAATCTTAATATAATAGGAAAAGCTATTTGTTTTGATATAAAACTAGATAGTACCAATGAACTAGTTGAAGCAATACTATATATAGGACTTAAAAATGAAAATACTCTTCCTTTGAATTTTTGTGATACACTTGAATGAAAAACTGTCATCCATAACGATGAGGAAATAACAGTAAAAAATCCTATAAATAAGCATATAAGAAGTTCTAATGGAAAATTTTTTGATAAAGAAAAGAGTATATATAGTAAACCTATAATAATATAACATAAAGGAATATAAGTTTCATTTTTCACAACATTTCCGTACTTTGTAGATGTTAATGCACCAATTAAACCACCCAAACCCATAATAGCCAATATAAAACTGTAATACAAACTGTTTCCTTTAAAAAAAATTTGAACACACGAAAAAATAGCAGTTGTTTGTAGTCCCATAAAAAAATAAATTGCTGGATATAGTAAAATAACATGTTTCAAAAATTTGCTACTGGTTGAGTATTTAAATCCACTAATTATATTATTAAAAACATTTTCTACATTTAAGTTAACTTTAACTATATTTTCACTAAGGTTTATAA
This sequence comes from Bacillota bacterium, assembly GCA_021781655.1. Taxonomy (GTDB): domain Bacteria; phylum Bacillota; class Clostridia; order Clostridiales; family Clostridiaceae; genus JAJXWJ01. The sequence goes on from JAJXWJ010000010.1 coordinate 35,942, forward strand.
AATATATTATTGTTCCAGAGAAAAGAAAACTTGTAGCGTCAATAAAGAAACATACGTTCATATTAACATACACAATAAACAATCCGGATATAAGAGGTCCGGTTATATCGCAAATTGAATCTATAGTACTTAAAAATGCATTAGCAGAATGTATTTTTTCTTTTCCTGTAATTAGAGGTAGAGCTGTCATAGATGATATATTATAACATCTGTTCATGCAAGAATATAAAAATAAATCTGAATATAAGAAAATTGGGGTTCTTAAATTTGCTAAAAATGGGATAAGCACAACCATAAACATACGCAAGAAATCAGCTAAATACATTATCTTTTTTTTGTTTATATTATCTACAATAAAGCCTATAAACGGACTAAATATAATACCCGGTAAAGTAAACATAGTGAATGATAGTCCGACGCTTAATACAGAATTTGTTAATTTATATATTAAAATTGGTAATGCAACCATTGTAAAATTTGTACCTAACGCAGATATTGCATACGCTATAAATAATTTTTTATACCCGTTATTTATAAATAAATGTTTTAATTTTATAGTATTCATGTTAATCGCCCCTTTATATATATTATAGAAGGTTCTTTTCTTTCATTTCATTAAGAGGCATAATATAATATGCTTGTAAATGATCATATTCAAAATCTATTGAGAATTTTTGGGGTAATTTATCATATATACGCCAACATTGAGGATCTGCTTTTTCCATATATTCACCGAAATATGAGAATGCTAATCCTTGACATCCGCCCTTACACATATCTTTTAAATTGCAGCTTGTACAATCATCTATTGTATTAGTTTTCATTTTATTTAGTAATTTTGAATCTAATAGTATTTCAAAGAAGTTTTCATATCTTATGTTACCTATCTTTACAGGAAATCTTCTACAAGGTAATACAGTACCATCACTTAGTATAGTTAATGTATTGTCACCTACAGGACAAGTACTTCCATAAGAGGAATCAATCAACCTAAATAAGTCTCTTTCTGTGTTTACATAAGCATCTGGATACTTATTACTTTCTAATATTATTTCTTCTAATGTCTTTTTTAATTCGTCAGGTTCTAACATATTTACACTACTCGATACTCCATTACCTATAGGAACTAATCTACTAAATGTAGTCCTATTTATTTTTAAATCAGATGCTAACTTTACAAAATCATTTGCAAGTTTATAGTTTTCTTTCATAAGAACATAATGAGTACTTGTCCAAATACCTACATTCTGAAGATTTTTAATTCCACAAATTGCCTTTTGAAAATTACCAGTACCTCTTATATAATCATGTGTTTCTTGATCAGGTCCATCTAAGCTTATTTGAACTCCAGATACACCTAGTTTCTTTAGTTTATAAGCAATTTCTTCACTTACAAGAGTGCCATTAGTTAAAATAAAAATTCTAGAACTAGAATCTTTATTTTTAATATAGCTTATTATATCAAAAATATCATGTCTAAACAGAGGCTCTCCACCTGTAAATGTTATTTCTGGTATCATATCCCACTTTCTTATTAAATCGAAATATTTATCAATAATGTTCGTCACTTCATAAAAATCCAACTCAGTTTTATTATTATATTCCTCTTGATAGCAATGCTTACATCTTAAATTACACTGTTGATTTATATGCCATTGTATATGAAAGGTTTTTTTTGGATATGTATTATCTGTAACTATTAGTACACTATTATTAATTAATTGATCAATATAATCCTTTACTTCATCCTCATTAATATCATTAAAATTTTCAAGAGTTTTTCTTATTATCTCATTCTCATCAGAATCAGTCTCACATATTTTCAGTACGAATAATCCTATATAATTTATTGAAAATATATCACCTGTTTTCTTATTTACTAGAGTATAATAGTCTTTTTTTTTATCTGCAACACATGTAAAATAATCTTTATAAAAGTTTAACATTTTTATTACTCCCTCCTATTTTTTCCCGAATGCCATTGCATATAATGTTGTCTCTTTATTAGTAATGGCTAATAATTCATCCATTTTATCATCTAAAAATCCTCCAATAGAAACACAACCGATATTTAATGCCGAACTAACTAGATATAAGTTTTCTGAAATATGACCAGCATCTATAAGTATATACCTATAACCACGTTCTCCGTATTTTTCTATAGTTCTTTCAAAGAAACCTGTAAATAAAATTACAAAAGAACAATTTTTAATAAATTCTTGATTTAAACAATTTTGTAAAACTACCTCACTAAATTTTCCGTTTCTAATTTTATACAATTTTCTATCCTCTTGATTTATATGATATATACCATTGTCAATAAAATCATTTTTAAACACTACTAAATATAATTCAATTGGATATCTTTTACCTGCAGATGGATAGGCTCTTTTATTATATGAATTAGTATTAAATAATGAATAAAAAAGTAAATTTGATAATTCATTAAAGTCAATAATTTTATGTCTATTAAACTCTCTAGTAGACCTTCTATTATATATAGCTTCTATTATATTAGCTGAACTATTTATTTTAGTAGGCTTTATTTTTATTGCATTATTGTAAGCATATAATTTGAAATTAATATTCAAATTATATGCTTTTTCTTTCCAATGTATATTAGCAAATAATTTAGTGTTCTCATGAAAAGTCTCATGAATATTTATATCATCAAACATGAAATGCCTCCTCTAAGAAAAAGGATTTTTATTTAAATTTAGTGATTCTTTAATATCAAATTTCTTTATTACATTTGCTATTCTAGTGCATTTAGTGCCTATATCACTACTCGGTAAATAATATAGATCAGGTGAAATGACTTTGACGACTCTTAATCCTATCTCTTTTATATCTTCACTTGTTAAATCTACATAATATAAATTAATTCCTATGTTTTTCATATAAGTTTGTATATCAGCTATATTTTCACTCAAACATAAGTTATAATCTATATTTTTGCTAATTGTATAATCATCCTCTAAAAATGACATGATATGTCTTTCATTATTTTTTCCATAATATAAACAGTGATCTTCTATATTTTTTATCAAGGATTTAGTTTTGGGAATATTAATTTCATCTTTGTATCTATCTGCAAGTGATATAAATCCTCCAAGTGTTTCTCCTAATAATCTATACAGTGTATCTATAACATTAATTCCAGATTTTATTCCTATGTATCTTATTGGTATATCTTTATTATCAAAAGCTTTATTTTTTAATATAATACAATATGTAGGAATTCCTATATCGAGTGTTATATCTCTTATTATGATATTTATTCCATAAGATTCTATATAATCAATAATTTTATTCAATTCGCTATTATTAAATGATTTTATATCTATCCGTGGTGTTTTTATTTTGTTTAGCCATATTAGTCCAAATGTATCTCTTTCAATAAGTTCGCAAATTCCATTATAAATTGCCATATCAAGGGTTTCACCACATGCCATACCTGTTGTGATTTGATCTCTTATTAACTCATTTTTGTATTTATATGGTATGTATATCAAACTAGCTGGTATATATACTTCCGTGCTATTGCGTAAACACTTGCCTTTAATCCAATGTATTTTTGTATCATTTGAAATCACACCATAATTCAACGATTCACCTTTTTTATATTGTAAAAAATCATTTAAGTTTATTGCTTTAAAACCTAATTTTGTAACTTCAGAATAACTTTTAAATATACCTACTTCTTCTTGTATACTAGAACAATATCGTTCTAATGCTTCTCCAATTGCCGAAATAATTGATTTATTCCTATCAAAATTATATCCATATCCATAACTATACGATTTACTAATAATGTGATTTTCATAATTAATAAGTTCTTTTCTTACTGCTATTGTTCTATAAATATTAGGCAAACCATTTTCAAAAGGAACTTCTATTATATCTTGAATAATTCCATATTTGTTATCAACAATTTTACCTATATTTTTGAGAATAATTGATTCATTTTTATTATCTAAAAGTATTTTTACTCACTCCTTAAATTGAAATTCTAATATAATTTGTTTGCCCTACTACATATACAATTTGGAACTTTTAATATTGTATGTTTTTCTATATCTAAATTTTTCAGATTCAATATTATTTCTTGTCCTATGCAATTTGAATTATTACTAAAATAATTGACAATTTCATTAATACACAGATTTGAGGACAAGTCAAAAACACTACTATTTATAGTTATACTTCCAATAAACTTTTCATATATTTTTTCAAAAACATTTACGTATTCATGATATGCTTCAATCGATTCTAAATTAGATATTTTTCTAGTTTGGTAACATTCATAACAACAAGAATTGTAAGGTATAAATGTAGGTCCTATTTTTATTGAATTATTATTTATAATACACTTCATCCATGAGATATTTTTACTTAAAAATATCTCATTTAATTTTCTATAAATATGTATAGGTTCGTAGATTGTAATCACAAAAGCCAAATCTACGGTATTTTCTAATTCTTTAATTTTGTCTATTTCCTCTAATAAAAAAAATATCGGAGTTATTATTCTCAATTTTTTTAACTTTTCTAATATCAAAGTTCTTAATTTCAAATCACACACTATTAAAAATGTCTTTTGAAAAATAGAATTATTTTCAACACTATTAATTAATAGTCCCTTATCTAAAAAATCATCTGCATACTCATATAAATCATTTTTATTTACATTAACTTTATGTAGTATATTTTCATCTACATCTTCACTATACTCTTCTATACACTTTAGTATTTTTAAAGTGTCTTCGTTTAATAAATATAATTCTTCATCAGACTTAATATAAACATAATTTTCATCTAATTTAATTATTGAATTATAATTGCATTTTAAGTTTTTCAATATAAAATCACCTTTACAATAAAATTATAGTTATTTTCGCTAAGAGATTAATAATCTCTTAGCGAAAGTCAATTTCTACTATGCTAGCTTGGTCCCCCACATCCACAACAAGTACAAGATACCATTCTCCCTGATTTTACATTATCTATTTTTATAGGTTTTAATAATATCTTTTTGTTAACATCTTCTCTGCTTTTGTTAACATTTTTTTTGTTATCTTTTATCATTTTAACACCCCCTTTTTTTAATAAATTACATATATGTTGTAAGTTGTCATTACAACAATATTGTGACATTGTTTTACAATATATGAAATAATGTCATACTATTGTTATACACTAATATTCTATATATGTCAATATATTTACAATTTGTAATATTTAATTCTTATTATACATCAATTTGTTAAAATACTATTTTTTATTATTTGCTAGTTATATTTTTATTCTTACGATAATTAAAAAATATGAAATCAACACAATTGTAATTTTATCGAACACGATAATAAAGCGTAAAACCCTGATACATAAGGCTTTGCGCTTTTTTTATTTTTAAAAGTAAAATTGCAAAAATTAATTCAATATAATTAATTCAACAATATGTTGAATTTCTGTGAATTCTGTTATCTGCTTTACATTGTTTTTATCTACTTTTTCAAAAGGTATCCAAATATATTTACCATCTTCAGTGATGTTTTTAAAGTCCTTCAAATCATCGCCAGAGGCTAGCTCTACTACCTTTACAAGCATTTTAGCTTTGTTTTTAGCCGATTGATATACCGTGAATTTCATATCACCACTTAAGATAGCTTTACATCCATCATCTATAGCATCAACTCCGATAATAGGAAATTTAGTCAGATCTATTTGATTTTCCTTGAAAGCATCTATACTTCCAAGAGCCATTTCATCATTGTTGCACATTAAAGCATCAAATTTTTTGCCTGTAGCTAAAAATATGTTTATCATTCCTTTTGCAGACTATTTATCCCAGTTTGCATTATCTTCAAACACATAATTAACATTGATTCCTTTTTCTTTAAACCTATCTTTTATTGAATCAGTTCGTAATTTTGTGGATGGATGATCTTCAGCTCCTTCAAGCAATACTATATTCAAATCTTTTTTACAATTAACTTTTATATTTTAAACATTTTCACTTGATTTTTAAGTAATTTAGCTGTTCCTAATAATTTTTCTACATCGCTAGCTAAACTTTCACTATTTTCAGTTACGTTCTTTGATTGAGTTACCAAAGACTGTGATGTAACAAGGATTTCTTGTGCACTGGCTGCTTACTCTTCTGATATAGCTGCAACCATAGTTGCCACATCATTCAGACTAAATACTTTTTCATTCATATTTTTAATTAAACTATTAGTCATATTTATTTTTTCAAATATAATATCAAAGGTTTTTAAATCATTGCTCACTAAATTGCTGCTTTCATTTATATTATTTATACTATAATCTGCCTTTTCAACAGTATTCGAAACAAGCCTATTTATTTCCTTAATATGAGAAGAAATATCACTAGCAGATTTAGATCTAGTTTGGGATAACTTTTTAATTTCATTTGCTACCATAGCAAAACTTTGTCCATCCTTATCTACTCTTGTAGCTTCAATAGATGCATTTAATGAAAGCAAATTAGTTTGTTCAGCTATGTTTCTGATAACGTCGATTATTTCATCGATTTTAACAGAAGACTCTCCAACAAGCCTTATAGCTTCTCCTAGAGAATACTATATAGCATCTTATATCCTCCATGGACTCAAACTCTAGTTTAGAGGATACTTGTATCTTTTTAGAAATCTCAATAACTTGAAAAGCTTGACTATTCATTTTACTTGAAGCTATATCGATGTTATTTATAGTGTCCCTCATAACTTTTATAAATTCTCTCACCTTTATAATGTAAGAGGACTATTAACCTAATTTCTAGTTAATAGTCCTTTATTTTAAATTGATAGCAGCTTATTAAAGGTTCTACTCCTAATTGATAATTTCAGGCAAATCTTCTCCGTATTGTCCAATGTATTCATTATGTTCAACTAGCTTGTTATTCATTAATTGGATAAGATGTGCTCATCTATTTCCAAGCTGAGGCAAGTCTTCTACAACATCTTTTACAATATTGAAACTGTCTAATTTATTTTGAACTCTCATATCGAAACTAGTAGTTATAGTTCCTTCTTCTTGATAACCGTGAACATGTAAGTTTCTGTTTTCACGATGATATGTTAATTGATTAATAAAATGAGCAAATCCATAGAAGGCAAAAATTATTGGCTTATCAGTTGTAAATAAAGCATTGTATTTTTTGTCCACAATATGTCCTAATAAACCTGGATCTTGATATGTTTATCCATTATTATCCTATTGCCATACCTCATAAACAAAATTTTGTTTTGGAATTGTTCCCCAATGTCCAACTACTTTTGATTTTAAATGTTCTGGCTTTACAGGTTCTCTTAGCAAAGAATTGTCTAATAAGTATAGCTGACCTACTGACATAAAATTTGCTGCACGCCAATAAGCAACGACTTTTTTTTAATAATCTGGGGTAATATCTCCTTCATTAAATCTTTTCCCATTATACTTGTCATAATATTCCTCCTAATTTATAATAATTTAAATTTAATATTTATACGTACATAATTTACATTTTTTATATTTATAAGCACTAATTTTTAAACAATATTTTGACAGCTATGCATTATAAGCTTAAAATTCATAGCTGCCATAATCTAATATTCTAAAAGAGTAATTGTATTATTTACAAGTTCCATTTATTATATCTTTTATTTTAGTATCTTTATCGATAACTACTGCCTCAAGATTAACCATACGGCTCCAATCATATACTTGTTCTGCAGTCAATGCAAAGGTTGCTACAGTATGATGTCCACCACCAGCATAAATCCATGCTTTTACAGCTTCCTTAAAGTTTGGTTGTGGTTTCCACAATAATTTTGCTACTGGAAGATTTGGAGCATCTTCTTTAGCTTTTATTGCTTCTACTTCATTAATTAGTAGACGATAATGTGTTCCAAGATCGAGCATAGATACTACTACACCTTTTCCTTCCGTTCCATCAAATATTAAACGCGCTGGGTCATCTTTACCACCTATTCCTAATGGTTTTACAACTACTCTTGGTTTGCTTGCTGCAAGTGTTGGATCAACTTCAAGCATATGTGCTCCTAATATTGCTTCAGAACCAGCGCTTAATTCATAAGTGTAATCTTCCATAAAGCCAGTTTTGCAATTATTAGTCATGATCTTTATTAAACGGCTCAATGCTGCTGTCTTCCAGTCACCTTCTCCAGCAAATCCGTATCCTTCAGCATTTAAACGTTGAACTGCAAGTCCAGGTAATTGACTAAGTCCATATAAATCTTCAAAGTTTGTAGTAAAGGCTGTATAATTTCCTGCTTCTAAGAAGTTACGTAAACCTATTTCTATCTTAATTTGCTCTTTAACTTGTTTTTCATAATATGCAGGATCATTGTTACCCATATCTAAAGTGTATATTTCTTTAAACTCTTCGTAAGCAGCATCGATATCCTTTTGTGAAACCTCATTTACTACTTTAACCAAATCACCGATAGCAAAATAATCTACTGTCCAGCCAAACTGAATTTGTGCTTCTACTTTATCTCCTTCAGTTACTGCAACATCTCTCATGTTATCACCAAAACGAGCAACTTTTATGTTTTCGCTTTCACAATATCCGTATGCTACTTGCATCCACTCAGCGACTTCCTTTTGAACTTCTGCATCTTTCCAATGTCCAACTACAACTTTATTATTTTTATTTAGTCTAGCATTAATAAATCCATATTCTCTATCACCATGAGCACTTTGATGTAAATTCATATAGTCCATATCGATAGTTTTCCAAGGGATATTTTCATAAAATTGTGTTGCTAAATGAAGTAATGGTTTTTGAAGTAATTTTGTACCTGCTATCCACATTTTTGCTGGTGAAAAAGTATGCATCCAAGTAATAACACCTGCTACCTCATCATTATAATTTACTTCCTTCATTATTTTTCTAATTTCAGCAGCTGATGTTGCTAAAGATTTAAATACGATTGGGAATGGCAAATTTGCTTTTTCATTTAGTTCGTTCACGATAGCCTCTGAATCACGTTTAACTTCTGCTAAAGCTTCCTCTCCATATAGATGCTGACTTCCTACAACAAACCAAAATTCTTTTTTATTATTTTTCAACATTATTACTCTCTCCTTTATTTTTTATTTTGCCCATAATATGCATTTGCTCCATGTTTACGATAAAAATGTTTATCTAGTAAACATTTATCCATTTTACTGTTTTCATTATTTAACTGTATAGAATGGTATGCCATTTTAGCAACTTCTTCTAAAACAACGGAATTATGAACTGCATTTTCTGGATCTGTACCCCAAGTAAATGGTCCATGATCATTTACTAAAACCCCTGGCATATGATCCGGATTGATTTCATTTATTTTAAATGCTTCAACGATGACATTACCAGTCTCTTTTTCATATTCTCCAGCAATCTCTTCAGCGGTCATTTTTCTAGTCACAGGAATATCCCCATAAAAATAGTCTCCATGGGTTGTCCCAAATGCAGGTATAGCTTTTCCTGCCTGAGCAAAAGATACTGCCCAAGGCGAATGAGTATGGACAATTCCTTTGATATTTTTAAAGGAATTGTATAATACTAAGTGGGTTGGGGTATCACTTGATGGATTCAGTGCCCCTTCAACTACATTTCCGTCTAAGTCTATTACAACCATATCTTTAACAGACATTTGATCATAGCTAACTCCACTTGGTTTAATAACAACTAGCCCAGCTTCCCTATCTATACCGCTTACATTTCCCCAAGTGAATGTTACTAGATTATACTTAGGAAGCATTAAATTTGCTTCTAGTACTTTCTCCTTCAAATGTTCTAACATACCTTTACCTTCCTTCACAATATTATCTTATTCCTTATTAAATGTATCATTGTATCGTTTTCTTTTATCCCCTCCATATCATTTTATATTTAATCGCTTTCATAAATTAAGCATAATATTTATAATTATAAATGTCAATCTATTTTGTTATTTATACGTACTAATTTTTTTTAATTATTGTAGTGTCACAATAATTTTGTTATAATACTAATATTAAATACAGAAAGCTTATAGGAGAAAATTATGAAGCATAAATATGAAGAAGTAGAAGAATGCATAATAGATTGGGCTATAAATGGAAAATATAAGCCTCACGAAAAAATTCCTACAGAATCAGAACTAATAAGTATGTTCAGTGTCAGCAGACATACTATTAGAAAAGCTATTAGCGATCTTGTATCAAAACAGTATGTATATAGTATACAAGGTAGTGGAATATACATTTCAGATTGGACAGAAAACAAAGAGGTTTTAAAAAATGCTAAAAATATAGCAGTATTAACAACTCATATTTCTAACTATATTTTTCCAGATATAATTAGAGGTATGGAGGATACCTTATATTCTGAATCCTACTCACTTTTGTTATCCTCTACTAATAATAATGTTATGTTTGAAAATAGCAATTTAAAAAATTTATTAGCACATAAAATAGACGGTCTTATATTAGAGCCTACCAAAAGTGCGTATCAAAGTCCAAATATTGGATACTTAAACAACATTATTTCTAAAAACATGCCTATTGTCACAATTAATGCTGCTTACAATGAAATCAATGCTCCAAGCTTAAGAGTAGATGACTTTAAAGGTGGAAAACTTGCAACAAATCACCTTATTAGCCTAGGACACACAAAACTTATGGGTATTTTTAAAGTAGATGATGCACAAGGCATAAATAGAATGAATGGATTTATATCCGAATGTCAAGAAAATAAAATTCCCCCTTCACCTTGGCAGATATTGACTTACCTAACTGAAGAGATAACTTACTCACTGCCAGATAAAATTGAAGACATTTTGGCATCAGAAAAAAGACCAACTGGTATTTTTTGTTATAATGATGAAATAGCCTATATTGTAATGACTGTTGCCAACAAACTCGATATTAAAATTCCTGAGCAATTATCTATAGTTGGATATGATGATTCCCAGCTTTCAGTAATTATGCAGCCAAATTTAACAACCATAACCCATCCAAAAGAAAAAATGGGAAAGGATGCAGCACAATTGATTATTAAGCTAATTCAAAATAATAATCATTTTGAAGACAGTGATTCTATTATTTACGAGCCAGAACTTATCATAAGAAACTCTACAACTAAAGTGTAAATATTTTTTGATAGTGACCGAAGGCTGTTTTAATTGATAATTAAAACAGCCTTCGGTTCACCTTTTAACACTTTATATTCTATGCTTGGTTCGTTACTTCTTTCTATCGTATAGCAACACCTATAAATACTGATAATAATAACATTGTATTCTTCCATTATAAAGTTTTCGGTTCTTATCTGCTTTCTTACCAAAAACTTTCTGAAAATCTTTAAATGGAGTTATAACAAAAACCGACCAATCATCTAGATTACTATATAATTGTCCAAATTCTTTACTAATTTCTTCAACAACCTCTGCCTCACCCATTCTTTCTCCATAAGGAGGATTAGAAATAATAACTCCACCTTTTTTCTTTGAAGAAAATTCATTCATAGGAAGCTTTTGAAATGCTATATAATCAGAAACCCCAGCCTTTTCAGCATTATCCTTGCCTGTCCTTAAAACCCAACTGTCGATATCTGAAGCTAGAATTCTAAACTGTTCTTTATTAACACCTTTTCTTGCTCCTTCCCTTACCTGTTCCCACATTTCTTTATCTGCAGAAGGCCAAGTTTCTGCTACAAAACTCCTGTTTACTCCAGGAGCCATATTTTTTCCTATCATTGCTGCTTCTATTGCAATTGTTCCCGAGCCACAGCAAACATCTGCTAGCTGCTTTGACGGATTCCAATTGCTGATTAAAACTAGTGCTGCAGCTAATGTTTCCTTTAAAGGGGCTCCTCCAGAGTTTTTTCTGTATCCTCTTTTATGAAGTCCAGCACCAGTGGTATCTATTGTAAGGGTTACAATATCTTTTAAAATAGCAACTTCTATTTTATATTCTGGTCCATCTTCACTAAACCATTCTTTATTATATTTTTTCTTCATTGCCTGAACTATTGCTTTTTTTACAATACTTTGACAATCGGGAACGCTGAAAAGTTTAGATTTGATTGACTTTCCAGTAACATGCATATTGCCATTTTCCGGTATTATATCTCCCCAATTTACTGCCAAGGTGCCTTGAAATAAGTCTTCAAAGCTCTCTGCCTTAAAGCTTGCCATCTTTATTAAAATTCTATCAGCAGTTCTAAGCCATATATTTGTTATAGCTATATCCATTTCGTCTCCTGTAAAAGAAACTTTACCGTCCTCCACCTTTAAATCTTCATATCCTAATGCTTTAAGCTCTTTCGCAGTAATGACTTCTATTCCAAAAGTGGTTGTTGCTATTAAATTATAATCCATTAAATTTTCTCCATTTCTTATATTAAGATTTCTCTCAGTATATCATCTTCCATTATAAATTTTTTAGCTGCATTTCGATTTTCTTCAATATGAATATAGGTATATCTATTTTTCTTTATGGAAGGAGCCATATCTACAGCTTTTATAAAATCTTCTTTTTTCATTTTCAAAGTTTTTACGTATTGAAAAAATCCAGTATCCTTGAGTACCTTGGTAATTCTTTCAAAACGATGCTTTTGCACCTTTGCCATAATATATGTAGCCACTCCAACTTGAATTCCGTGAAGCTCAGGATTTTCCAATAGTTTATCTAATGCATGAGAAATGAGATGCTCTGCTCCGCTAGCAGGAGAGCTGTTTCCTGCAATCTCCATAGAAATGCCATTTAAAATCAATGAATCTACAAGTTCTTTTAAAAATAAATCATCCTTAATACTTTCTGCTTGGGTTCTGACAAAACTATTAACTGCTTTTTTAGAAATCATAACGGCAAAATCATCTACAACTGCAGCTTTGTTTTCCTCTTCTAATCGCCAGTCTTCAAGAGCTGTTATGTTAGAAAGAAGATCTCCTATTCCTGAATAAATAAATTTTTCTGGTGCACCTTTTATTACATCTATATCTACAATTATTCCATAGGGTGTTTTTGCTGGAAAAGAGTTTCTCTTTCCCTTTAACATAAGTGAAGCTCCTGCACTTGAAAATCCATCATTTGAAGTTGATGTTGGAATGCTTATAAAGGGACGTTTTGTTAAAAAGCTCATATACTTAACTTCATCTATAGCTTTTCCGCCTCCTACTGCAATTAAAGCTTCTACTTCATTAGAAATTTCAAAAGCTTTAACCCCTATTTCTTCAAAATCTAAAGTATCAGCTGTCTCTGTATTTATGACTTCAATTCCTGCTTCTTTTATAGAAGATACTATACCATTTCCAAATAAATCATAAAGTCCGTCTCCGAAATAAACAGAAACCTTTTTGAAATTACCTTTTTTTATTATTTTACCTATATTGTTTATATTTCCTTTTCCAACTTCTAGTATTGATGGAATTGCTATTTTATGAGAAACCTCTTTCATTAAAATCACTCCCTCAAATAATCTTCTACCTTTTCAATTATTTCAGAAAAATTGTTAAATTCTATAAAGGCTTTACCTTTTTCTTTTAATAAATTAACAAGCTTTCCTTTTGCAAAAACTAAATCAGCTTCTAAAGCTGCCTTAACGTCTGGTCTGCTATCACCAGCATAAAACACCTTACTATATTTACTTCTTAATTTTTTTACAACTTTTTCTTTATCTATTCCAAATATATCGGAATAAAACTCATCCTTTTCATCTAAAGCAAAATGTAAGCCATTATTTTTAAAGGTAGCCCTATTAGAATATATTTTCACATCCCCTATACCTTGCATTTTTAAAACCTTTTCTATATAGTAACTGGTTCCAGCACTAACTATAACAAATTCTCCACCCAATGCATTTATCCTCTCAATAAATTGCTTGGTAAATGGATCTAGTGATATTTTCATTATATCTTCCAAAATTTCGTCTTCATTTCTTTTTACATTTTTAAAAATATACCCAAGATAATCTACATCTCTAATTTCTCCATTTTGCCAATTATTATACATATCCTTAATTTCTTCCTTATAATATTCATCTGACAAAATCTTATAAAAATCCTTCTTAGTAAGCGTCCCATCAAAATCTGATACAAAAACAAAATTTTTCATTTGATATTCACCTCTTATGTCTTTGATAAATATTATTTTAACATATATTATAGTTAATAAGTTATTTAAATTAATTTTTATCGAAAATTAACTTTTTGAATTTTTGAAAATACAGCAGCGCTTATAGAAAATAGAGCACTAAATAAAAGCAATACAAAAATAGGATTAGTTCCACCTGAAGTTTTATATTGAAACCAAGTTACACAAGTAATTATCCACCTTACAGGAGTAATATTACTTAAAATTTGCATACCTTTAGGCATCTTATCATATACAATAAAAGTTCCACCAAGTAAAGATAGAATAATACTTATAGAACCTGCAAATAAATTAGCGTACAATTCTTTTTTAAATATACAACTAATTAAGGTTCCGAAAGTTGTAGTAACTAATACCAAAATAAGACCACATAATAGGAACATTTTTAATGATAATCCTATATTTATGCCAAATAAATATATAACAATCACTGCAATAACTACTTGTACATAGCTAAGTATATAATTATAAAGCACATTTCCTAATACATATTGAATATTTTTACTTGGAGAATATAAAAACCTATTAAAGGTGTTTTCTTCTTTATCCTTGATTATTAGTGCCCCATTTATTACACAAGTAATTAGTAATACCGTAGCTAGATAACTAACAATCCTTTCTGGCTCTGTTAAATTTCCTTTATTTAGTTTTGCATTTATACTATCTATTATTATTGGTTTATTACTTACAAGATATGATGATATAATTCCCTTCATATATTTGTTTAGGTTTTTGTCAGACACATTATAAAAACTAAAATATTCATCAATATTCTTAATAGCCTCTTCATTTTTAAAGGCCTTTTTAATAGTTATAACTTCTGCATATTTTCCAAGAATAACATCGGTTTTTACTAATTTTGAGGTTTCAAACTCTACATTTAATCCATTTGTTTCTTTTAGCAATGAAACGATCCTACTGCCTTCTTTAAAATTTGAGGATTGTACAATACCTAAATTTATTTCTGGTTTGCTAATTGAATTTACAAAAATAGATATCATTATTACTAAGATAGGAAATAAGAGATTTATAATAAATTTAGGTTTATTACTCATTAATCTTTTGAAATTTGCTTTGCATACAATAAATACAGTTCTCATTATAAAAATGCCTCCTTTTTAAATGCAAGTACAGAAACTACTGAAAAAACCATTCCCAAAATCAAAGTAATAATTATTGAATAAATTGCTAACTTGCTATCTTTATCATATATTAACGCAATAATTCCCTTATTAACCCATGTAAGTGGCGAAATATAACTTACCTTCATAAAGGTCTTTCCCAAAGAACCGATTGGAAAAAATGTACCCCCAATTATACCAAATAAATTTATAGGAATACTTATTATACCTTTTATAGTTTCAAAGTTTTTGAAACTATACCCTATAAATATTCCAATTGCTGAAGCCATGAATGCTTCTGTAAAAAACAAAATTAATACAAATGATAAACCATAGCTAAAGGATACTCCCAATAATATCTTTATTATAATCATTACTATAAGGGTTGAAACCCAAATTGTAACTGTACAAGATATAATTTTTGACATAATTATTTGGAATCCACTAATCGGAGCTATTAAAAATCTATATGAAGTTTTGTATAAACTTTCATCCTTAGCTACATATACCATAGTTATAATACTGCTAAATATAAAAAATGGTAGCATTACAAAGGAATAATAATCATTAGAAGTAACATTAGAGTCTCCTTTGAAAAAATTAGTAGCTAGATATCCTAAAAGCAAAATAAGAATAAGCGGAAAAGCCAAGTTATACATTATAATAAATTGATCTTTTATCCTTCTTTTAAATCCAAAGTTTAATAATGTATGAAAACCATTCATTTATATTCCTCCCTTAATCTCTAAGTTCTTTTCCTGTTAATTCTAGGAAAACCTCTTCTAAATTTTCTTTACAATACTTTAACTTTAAATTATCTATAGTACCTTCTTCTATTATTTTTCCTTCATCCATGATGATTAATCTTTTACAAACAGCTTCTACCTCTTCCATATAGTGTGATGTGTATATAATTGTAGTACCTTCACTATTTAATTTTTTTACAGTATTTAATATATTGTTTCTAGATTGAGGATCGATACCTACTGTTGGTTCATCCATAATTAGAAGCTTTGGTTTATGAGCTATAGAACAAGCTATATTTAACCTTCTCTTCATGCCACCTGAAAATGCCGTTGGAAACTCTTTCCTTCTGTCCCATAATCCAACATATTCTAAGGATTCTTTAACATTTTCATTAAGTTCTTTTCCTTTTAATCCGTATAGACTACAGAAAAACTTAACATTATCATATGCGGTGAGATTGCCAAAAACCGCAATATCTTGAGGTACAACCCCTAAATTTTTTTTAAAATAATTTATATTAGAAGTAATATCTTTATTTCTGAATTCTATTTTTCCTCCATCTAAATCGATTATTGTTGAAATCATATTGATAGATGTGCTTTTACCTGCACCATTTGGTCCTAAAAATCCTAAAACTTCACCTTCCTTCACTATAAAATTTATTTTATTCACCGCCTTTCTTTCTCCATAACTTTTTTCAACATTTGTCAATTTTAATAAGATTTCCATATTCGTTCCTCCTCAATATTTATTATTAAACTTTCAATATCCAACATTGGATATTATATTTTAAATTTAAGAGGGTAAATCCCTCTTAAATTAATTTTCTTTTATAAGTTTTATAAGGTTTTCTAATTTTTTTTCTAGATTAGTTGGATCTTTTACTATATCATCTGTTAATTTTTGAATTTTTGTTAAATTTTTATTTTCTTCTAATTTATAGCCCACATTATCAAATGTACCAAAATCAATTTTACCTATTACTTTTTTTACACCATCTGAAAACTTAATTAATTCATCTACTTCTTCTATAAGTGTCTTGTGCCAATTTATTTGATATTCTAAGCAATTAATAACATAATCGAAATGAAGAATTTCAGATTTAAGGGTAGTATCAATAACTTTAAGTTTTTTGCCTGTTTCCCACCATTTCTTTTTTTCTTCCAGCATTTTTATATGCTCATTCAATCCATCTTTAAGCTCATCCTTTGGCAATACATTAAACATAATATATATTAAAAACTTTTCAGACTCTATTCCAACCAAAGGTTTTAAAAGTTCTTCTTTTATTATTTTCTTTAATTCTTCCCTACCTTTGTCGTTAACCGAATATATTTTTCTTATCCTTGCACCATTTCTCTCTTCTCTTAATGTGTAAATATACCCTTGCTGCTCTAATTTATTTAAAGCATAATATATAGAACCTGATTGTATTTTGGACCATTGATCCATACCATTTATTTCTATAAACCTTTGTATATCATATCCATGGGTTGACTTTATACTTAAAAAATACAATATTAATGCTCTAATCATGAATTTTTCTCCTTAATATCCAACGTTGGTTATATTTATAATATATCCAACATTTATTATTGTCAATATGATTTAACATTAATCTTCCTTAATATTGCAATATTTTATTTTACAAAATATAAACTTTCTTTAACAGGAAAAAGTGCATTTTCTTTTACTATATCATTTACCGAGCTATATACTAAATCCGCACCTTTTTTTAATTGTTCTAAGTTACTTGTACCAGAAAGAACTCCCACTGCCAAGCCTACCTTACCATTTTTAGCGAATTCCATATCCGTACTTGTATCACCAACAATTGCAACTTCCTTTTCCTTTAGCCCAGTAACCTTACAAAAATTGTAGATTAATTCTGGACTTGGCTTTGGGTTATATTCTCCATCACTAGTGCCTATAAAATCAAAATGTTCAAATATTCCTAACGTCTTTAAGCAATATTCAGTTGACGTAATTGTATCAGAAGTTGCAATACCTATTTTTATGTTCATATTTTTTAACTTGGAGAAAAGGGTTGATAAATTACCTATTGGCACCACCTTATCGCCATTATCTTTTACAAATTCACTTAAACTTTCCGATACAACATTAACTATATCTTTAACAAAAACTTCAATTTTCTCATTTCTAAATACATTTGCAAAAGCATCTGCTATATCAAAAACTGTACCAGATGCCAAAATCCCTTGTCCACTTATATTTTCGCCTTCTATTCCTATACTTTGCAATAATTTATTTCTAATTATAGTATTGTCAAACTTTGAATACTTATATAATATTTTATCTATCATGCAATTTGCAGCTGGCACCCAAATAGAATTAAAATCCAAAAGTGTTCCATCTTTATCAAACAATATGCCTCTTATTTCAGTCAAGTTCAATTCCTCCTGCTTCAATTAATTGCTCCCAGTTTTCTAAGTTATGGTTTTTTTTTCCTTTATAAATCGGATTTACAAAGGCAAGTAATTTCTCTTCTTTATCCCTTATCTCAAACCTAAGCCATTTGTAATCTTTACCTTTCCAAGTAAATACGTATTCCAATTCTTTTGATTGCCCAATGTTATTTTTAGCTATTATTTCTCCATTTTCTATCCATATAATGTTATCATCTGCTTTTACGTTTGTTATACTGACCTTATATGTTATCTCCTTTTCACTTTCTCCTACTAAACAGCTAATATCTGCTCCAGAAAAATATTCATTTCCCTGAGCAACTATTTTTAAGTCTAATTGAGGTCCTCTCGATACATATACTCTTCCTTTTTTCACAGCTTCTATAACATCTTTAGCACATAGAGAGTCAGCTAAAACATATGTCCCTGGATCTCCTATAATGGATGGTAATGTACTTTTTTCATAACGTTCAGATGGCAAATTATGAGCATCACTTCCTCCAATTCCCCATACTATATATCCATCCTGCCACAATATATTCCATAAGCTTAATGCTTCTTCCGTAGCTTTTTGATTGTTTTGTGGAAAGGTCGGATCATTCCAAATTTCAATTGTATCTATTTTATTAAGGGCTGTTTTCATAAATCTAAATGCCCAAGGCTTTAATGTTGGATGGTTAATAGAGCATAATGCCTTTGCTTCTGATGCTTTTTCTAGCAATCTGTTCATTCCTTCATCGGTAAATATGCCGCCATCTTCAGAGTTTGGTGTCCAATCAATCCATCTTGTGATTCCTAATGCATTAAAATGACCTTTTAAATCTGTTATTTCTATTCCTGGCAGTACCAAAATATTGCTTTTTGGAAAACCTGTGTGAATTATATTGTGTTCTGTAGTAACAAAGAAATCTAGATTTTGCTTTCCTGCTTGTACCAATAATTCAGCTGGAGATAACTTTCCATCAGACAAGTTTGTATGGGTATGGAAATCACCCTTATACCATCTTTT
The DNA here is from genome assembly GCA_021781655.1 of Bacillota bacterium. Classification (GTDB taxonomy): domain Bacteria; phylum Bacillota; class Clostridia; order Clostridiales; family Clostridiaceae; genus JAJXWJ01. The sequence continues at coordinate 55,396 of JAJXWJ010000010.1, forward strand.
ACCTTCAGCAAATTTTTTATTCCAATCATAATTATTAATAATTAGACCTTCCATATCTTCTTCATATTTTACCCAAAGTTTATCTCCAATAAACTGAATTTGTTCTAAATCATCTATCTTATCATTACCACAAATTATATCAATATCAAATTCAAAACTTTCTTTATCGCTAAATCCAAATATCTCTAACATCCACTGACCATTTACTATAGGTCCTGGTATTGTTCCGCTACTTGTCATATTTTTATCGTTATGAATTATTACAGTTTTCGGCGAAGTGCAATACAAATATTGAAGTCTTAAAATTTTATTTGAATCCCAAAGGAGAACCTTAAACCATTTGGGATCCTTTGCAAATATTTTTAGCTTTATCCATTCATAAGTGCCTTCTATAAAAAACTTATGATTTTCCATTGGCTGATTGAAATAACCTTTTATTTTTAAGTTAACGCTCATATTTTATGCCTCTCAATTTCTTATTTTGAAGTTGCATCTAATGCCTGTTGTGCTTGATCTTCTGCTTCCTTTAACGCTACAGCTGCAGGAATATTTTCTATTTCAACTTTATCTGCTGCTTTTGTTAATGCATCTGTAATTTTACCGCCAGTTGGGTCAACAAAAGGTGCTGATGCTGTAGATGCTTGCTTCAAAGGTACAAGTATTTGTGGGTTTTTAGCTGCATATGCCTTAAAGGTAGGATCTGAGGTTGCTGATTTTCTAACTGCAATATATCCTGTTTTCATTGACCATTCTGCTGTAGTTTTTGCACTTGTAAAGTATTCCATCCATTTGAAAGCAGCTTCTTGCTCAGCAGTATTCGTAATTGCTGGAATGCTCATTGTCTGTGCAGAAGCAATAGGTGCGGCTTTATGGTTACTGAACCCTGGCTGAACATGTGCTGCAATTTTACTAAAGTCTAAATCTCCTTGGTCTCCACTAGAGCCAGTATAACCTGCTGCCTTGTCTTTCATTACATCATCTATAGTGTCATACCAATACTGCCATCCTTGTCCTCCAGAATGAATTCTCATAGTTTTACTATCAAAAATTGCCTTTCTAAACATATCCCAAGTATTAACCCATTCAGGCGTATCTATAGTTACTTTTTTCCCATCTTTACTTAATATTTTTCCGCCATCACTATATGCTGCATCTATAAGGTTATCTGCCCCATACATAGGCTCCCAACCATAAACAGAAGTTGTTCCACCATTTTTAGTAGTTAGCTTATCAGCTGCTGCAAACAATCCTTCCCAGGTGTTGAGTGAATCTTCTGAAATACCAGCATTTTTAAACATATCCTTACGATAATATAAAACTTGAGTAGTACCATACATAGGTAAAGCATATTGCTTACCATTTATTTTGCCTTCATTATAAAAGGCTGGAACAAAATCACTGGCATTAAAACTACTGTCTTTTGAAATATATTCATCAAGAGGAGCAAGTTCATGCTTGTTTGCAAGTTCTGACATTTGTTCATCATCTAAAAGTACAACTGCTGGTGCTTTTTTTGCAGCAATTGCAGCCTGCAAAGCTTGGTAAGTTTCATCATAACTTCCTTGTGCTACACCTTTTACTATTACATCCTTCTGCGATGCATTAAATTGTTTAATAATAGCTTGCACATTATCACCAAGCTTTCCACCTAGCCCATACCAAAATTCTATTTTTACTGGCCCATTTTGAGCTGTTCCTGCAGTGGTATTTTGAGTACATCCTGACAATAAACCTACCACCATTGTAGTCATCATTAAAGTAGCAACAATACTTTTGATTTTTAACTTTTTCATTTAATTTTCCTCCAATTTATATTTATTTTTCTTATATAATCTAATTATTTATTACTTCTTTTAGCCTTTAACTCCAGAGTCCGCTATTCCATTCATAAACCATTTTTGTGCAACAAAGAACAATAGTAAAAGCGGAGCAATTGTAAAGGTACTAGCTGCCATTATTTGAGGCCACTTTATTCCATAAGCACCTTGCTGTATAAAAAATTGTCTAAGTCCAATTGTTATTAAATATTTATTTGGACTTTTTATAATCAATGATGGCCATAAATAATTATTGTAATTAGAAACAAAACTAATCAAGCCAAAAGTAACAAATGATGATTTGGCTAACGGAAACATGATATGCCATAATATCTTCCAGTGACTTGCACCATCTATCATTGCTGCTTCTACAACTTCCCTTTTTATTTGCTTAAATGCTTGTCTTATAAGAAATATTCCAAATACACTTACTGCATTAGAAATAACAACTCCCGTTAAGGTATCAATCAAATTCATATTTGATAAAATGACATAGCTTGGCAAATATGTAGCTGCTGCAGGAAGCATATATGTACCCATAACTATTGCAAATAGAGGTTTTTTGCCTTTAAACTTAAGCTCTGTTAATGCATAAGCTATCAAAGCTGAATTTATTATTTGTATTAAAACTATTAAAAGTGATGTAAACGCACTATTAAAAATATACAATCCAAATGGTGCTGAATTCCAAGCATCTATGAAATTATGCCACTGTGGTACAGCTGGAAAAAGCTTGGGTGGAAATTGCCATATTTCATTTTTTGTTTTAATTGCACTTAAAACCATCCATAGGAATGGAAATGCCATTAAAAAGCTAAATACTATAAGTAAAATATGTCTTATTATATTTTTAATATTTATACTTCTCTTAATTGGTGCTATATCAATTATTTCTTTTTCTTCTCTTTTTACAGTTATTTCTCCCATTCAGGCTCCTCCTAATTACTTGATTAAAATCCTTATAATTATGTACGACTTAATAGTGCACCCAATACTTTGAGGCAATAAATTGTATTAGTGACAATATTGCTGTTATTAATATTAAAACAGTAGCTATTGCAGCTGCTTCTCCTGCATTAAAGTTTTGAAATGCGGATTGATAATACATATATAATATAGTTCTTGTACTTCCTGCAGGTCCTCCTTGGGTTAGTATTTGTATTTGGTCATATGCCTGTAAAGAATTAATTCCTGTCATAATAACTAAAAAAAATGTTGTAGGCGAAATCATAGGAAGCGTTACCTTCATAAAAGCATTTATTTTATTGGCACCATCTATTTTTGCAGCTTCTATTAATTCTTTTGGTACTTTTTGTAGTGCCTCAAGATAAAATATCATTGCCCATCCTACACTTTTCCATACAGTTACTATTAAAATAGCAGGCATAGCATATTTTTCACTCTGAGTCCATTGTAGTGGTGCTATGTGAATCAGAGATAACAGCCAGTTAGCTATTCCAGCTCTCGGCTGAAAAATCCATGACCATACTATGGAAACTGCTACTGTTGGAGTTATCCATGGTGAGAAAAGAATAGTTCTATATATGCCCATACCTTTAATTTTCTTATTTAAAAGCACCGCCAGCATTAACCCGCCAATTATAGTTGGAATAACACTTCCTGCCATAAAATATAATGTATTAAAGATAGCTTTATAAAAATCAGCATTATGTAAAAGATCAATGTAATTTTTAAAACCTACCATATCGTATTGAGGACTCATCATATCCCAATTAGTAAAGCTAACAAAAAACGAGTAAAGCATTGGCCATATCCAAAATACTACAAGAGGAATTAATGCAGGAATAATAAATAAAACCGCTATTATTGCCTCTCTTTTTTTAGAATTCATAAATTTAATATTTATTTCCATGTTTTTACCTCCATATTATTGTCATGCTCTATTTAAGTGTTATTTTTTCAATAGCGTTGAGCACTTTATTTCAAAGTGATTACAATAGTGATTTTAATATATTTACACTTTAAATATGTTATGAATACGTAAAAACAATGTTAAAACTCCAACTAACAACACAAAAACAGTAATAAATACAACAAAAAAAATACAGTGAACCACTGTATTCTAAATTTAGATTATGAAATTATTTATTAACTATTATGACACCGCTATCACTGTACTTTTCTATTATATTAGAATTAAGTTTTGAATCTGTTATTACAATATCTATACTATCGATATCACAAACCTTAAGCAAAGATACAACATCAAACTTAGAGCTATCTGCCAAAACGATTATTTGCTGAGCTACTTCCATCATCTTTTTTTTAACTTGAACTTCACCCATGCCATAGTCTGTGAATCCATTTTTTAAAGAAATTCCACTCATACTCATAAAAGCTGTATCGATATGAAATTTTTCAATAAATTGTTCCGCTAAATCTCCAACAATACACAGCTCTTCATTTCTCATTACTCCGCCAATTAAAATCACAGTATATTTATCCATATCTGAAAATTCAGCTGCAATCTCTAATGAATTTGTTAACACCGTTAATCTTCTTATAACTTTCTTTAATGCTCTTGCAAATTCTAGATTTGTTGTACTAATATCAAGTGCAATCGACTGACCTTCTTTTACATATTTTGTAGCTGTTTTAGCTAATTCTCTTTTTTCATCAATATTTTTAGTTTTTCTATCTATTGATGTCAGTTCGATACCGTTTACTGTTTCTAAAACAGCTCCCCCATATACCCTTCTTAACTTACCGTCTTTTTCTAATATTTCTAAATCCCTTCTGACAGTTTCAATGGATACATTAAAGGTTTTAATTAACCTTGAAACCTTTACCGTTCTATCTTTATTAATCATTTGCATAATAATTTCTTGTCTCTCATGTGCCAGCAAAAGTACCTCTACTTCCCTTCTATATAATATTTATTTTTCTGAATTTATGGCATTTTGCAATTATTATATCATATTTATTGTTATGTGATGTTATGTATTTATTAACTTATAAGCCTTTACAAAATTATTTTATGAGTTTACAAAATATATACTAATTTTAATGTATAATATATTTAGAAATATTTTTTAATTATATAAGTGAAAGTGAAAGGAGCTTCTTTATGAACTACACTTTAGATATGCATACTCATACTATTGCTAGCGGGCATGCCTATACTACTATTTTAGAAAATGCAAAATATGCTAGCGAAATTGGAATGGAACTTTTAGGAACAACCGACCACGGACCAACTATGCCTGGTGCCCCACATGAATGGTATTTTGGAAATTTCAAAGCTTTACCAAAAGAGCTTTATGGCGTTAGAATGCTTTACGGCTGCGAAGCTAATATTATAGATTACGACGGAAATCTAGATTTACCCCTACATATACAAGAAAAAATGGATATTTTAATTGCCAGTATTCATGAACCAGTAATGGAAGCTAATGACGATGCCGATAAAAACACTGCTGCCTTTCTAAAGGTAATGGATAATCCAAATGTTCATATTATAGGTCATTCCGGTAACCCTCGTTTTCCAATTCACATAGAACAATTGGTTAAAAAGGCAAAGGATAAAAACATACTTATTGAAATAAACAACAGCTCATCAATTCGTTCAAGAATGGGTAGTGAGGAAAATTGTGAAAAAATCGCCTTGCTTTGCAAAGCGTATAATCATAAAATAATTTTAAATAGTGATGCTCATACATGTTTTGACATAGGCGGCTTTAACGATGCCTTAAAAATGCTAAATAAAATAAATTTTCCTGAAGAGCTTATTATAAATGCCCATAAAGATGAATTTATTGATTACTTAAAAAGCAAGGGAAAGAACTTATAAAGATGCGACGCAAGTTGCCTCTATAAAAATCCTTAGAAAGTGTAACGCATATGGTTTCAATCTTAAATTTTTTATAGATTAACTAAGTGCGTCGCACTTTCTTTCTTTTGAGAACACCCTATCCACCTATAATAAAGCTTCTCATTGCCATACTTCCATGTTGAATATCTTCATAGATATAAGAAACTTCCTCGTCTTCCTCCTGAAGTGCTGCTACATAAAGTAGTGGCAGGTAATGCTCCTTAGTTGGGACAGCTAGGCTTGCAACTACCCCTGCATTGTTGTAATTTACAAGTCTTTCACGATTTCTTTCATCTAATGCTTGTTTTATATAACTATCAAATTTTACAGCCCACTCAAATGGCTTTCCATACATATCATAATCCATTTTCATTAGATTATGGACAATATTGCCACTACCAATAATTAATATACCTTCTTCTCTTAGGCTAGATAAGCTTTTTCCTAAATTATAGTGACCTCTTTCATCTAGTTCTACATTTAAACTCATTTCAATTACTGGAATGTTTGCTTCTGGATACATATGCTTAAGAACCGTCCATGATGCATGATCTAGTCCCCACTCAGTAGTTCCTTTAATATTTTTAAATTTATCTAAAATTAGCTGTGCATACTTTTTTGAACCTATTGAATTATATTTTATTTTATATAGTTCATCTGGAAAACCATAAAAATCATAAATAGTATTAGGTGCATCATCAATTGTGATATAAGTTTGTCTAGTTTGCCAATGAGCTGAAATTACAAGTATTGCTTTAGGTTTTTCAATCTCTTTACCAAGTTTTTTTAAGACTCTCGTATAGTCGTTTTCTAAAATAGCATTCATAGGGCTTCCATGTGCTAAAAATATTGCTGGTAGTTTTTTACTCATAAAATCATCTCCTTGTTATATTATTTTTACATACTCACTTACTGGCTTTCTGTAACCTCTAAGTCTTCTATTGTTGACATCTTCTTTGCCCAAGGTTATTAGCATAACTGGTTCTAAATTATCTTCAATATTAAAAAATTTTATAGCAGCTTTAGGATCATATCCAATCATAGGACAAGTATCCCAACCTTTTTCTTTTGCAGCTAACATGAAAAACATTGCAGACAATGATGCATTTCTAATAGCTTCATCTCTCATAAATTCTTCTCCCCTGCTTTCATATAAAGCTGTAATAGATCTGACCGTTTCGGCAAACGCCGTATTATCTAATATTCCTAATAGCTTCATTGGTTCATACATTCTTTCAGCATCTTTATATGCCATTTTATCTCCCAAAACCAGAACTGCCGCTGATGCTGTATGTACTTTATATTGTGGACATACTTTTTCTCTAAAGAGTTCTTTCATTTCTTTATCTTTTAACACAATATATCTTGCATGTTGCAAATTAAAGCAAGATGGAGCTAGGGTAACTAATTTAAAAATTTCCTCTAGTTCTTCTTTTTTTATTTCAACATTTTCCATAAAATTATTTGCTGACTTTCTTTCATTAGCTAACTGTGTAAAATTATAACCCTCCATAAAAACCTCTCCTTTAATAACTTACTTTATGTAAGTATCATACAATAAATTTGTTTGTTATGTCAAGTAATTTTCAAAAAATAGGTTTGTATATAATTAATATTTACCTTCTTTATTTTAATAAGCTTTTAAGCTATAATAATATTATATAAACAAATGGAGGTGAATCATATGGAAAATTTTAAGTTATGCCCCAAATTCGAAAAAGCCTTCAACCTTTTAGGAAAGAAATGGACTGGATTAATATTAAGAGTATTACTTGAAGGGCCAAAAAGGTTTTCTGAAATAAGAGAAATTATTCCTGAATTGAGTGATAGAATGCTTACCGAAAGGTTTAAAGAGCTTGAAAATGAAGGAATTATTAAAAGAAATGTTTATCCCGAAACTCCTGTTAGAATAGAATATGAACTTACTCAAAAAGGAACAGAACTTAAAACTGTAATGTATGATATCCATATTTGGTCATCAACATGGTTAAAATAAAAATGAGAAGCACTGAAAAAATATTACAGTGCTTCTCATTTTTTATTATTGTTTTAAAAATTTCTGTTGTCTTATATTACTTTAAACTTAAAAGCAATTCTCCTGCACTAACCTGCTGTCCTTCCTTAACATTTATTATTCCAACTATTCCTGCTTGTGCTGAAGTTACTCTTGTTTCCATCTTCATAGCCTCGATAATCATTACTGGCTGATTTTCCTTAACTTCCTCGCCTTCACTTACAAGAATTGCTAGTACATTACCAGGGATAGGCGCTCCAACTTGAGCTTTATCTTCTGGGTCTGCCATAGTTTTAGCTAGTGCTTGTGGTGCTGTTTTATTATTTTTATCTTTTATTTTTATCTCTCTTCTATTTCCATCCACTTCAAATACAACAGTTCTATTACCTTCTAAATCTAGCTTACCGATTTCTAAAAGCTTCATCATAAAAGTTTTTCCGCTTGCAACTGAAATTTCAGAAGTTTCTCCTTCAGTTAATCCATGGAAGAAAATATCACTTCCCATCCTGCCAAGATCTCCAAACTCGCTAATATATTTTAAGTAGCCTTCATACACATCTGGGTATAATGCATAGCTTAAAACAGCTTTATTATCGTTAACTATACCATATTTTTCTTCTAAAAGCTTTGCTATTTTATCAAAATCTTCTGGAGGCAACAACTCGCCTGGTCTGCCTGTAATTGGCTGTTCACCTTTTAAAACAATACTTTGAAGCTTTTCTGGAAAACCATGCATCGGCTGACCCATCATGCCCTTAAAGTATGAAACAACCGAGTCTGGAAATGCCATATTAGCTGCTTTTTCATAAATATTTTCTGGTGTTAGATCATTTTGAACCATAAATATGGCAAAATCTCCAACCATCTTGGAAGAAGGTGTAACCTTTACTATATCTCCTACCATTTCGTTTACAGTTTTGTACATATCCTTAATTGCGCCAAACTTATGTCCTAAACCAAAACTTTCAACCTGTGGCTTTAAGTTTGAGTATTGTCCTCCTGGAATTTCATATTCATATATTTCTGCTGAACCTGCTACTAATTCGGATTCAAATTTATAATATACAGGTCTAACTGCAGCCCAGTAATCTGAAACCTCTTGAATTCCTTTTAAATCGATGCCTGTATCTCTCTCTGTGTTTTTAAGGGCTGCAACAACAGAGTTTAACGCTGGCTGGCTTGTAAGTCCAGACATGCTATTGAAAGCAGTATCTACAATGTCAACTCCAGCTTCTGCTGCAAGAAGTACCGTTGCGACACCATTTCCTGTAGTGTCATGAGTATGAAGGTGTATAGGAATACCTATTTCTTGCTTTAATGCACCAATAAGCTTATAAGCTGCATGAGGTTTTAAAAGAGCAGACATGTCTTTAATTCCTAAAATATGTGCACCTGTCTTTTCTATTTCTTTTGCTAAATTTACATAGTAATCTAAGTTGTATTTAGTCTTCTTATCATTTAATATGTCACCAGTATAGCAAATGCAAGCTTCTGCAACTTTTCCACTCTTTAAAACTTCTTCTATAGATACTTCCATACCTTTTAACCAGTTTAAGGAGTCAAAAATCCTAAATACATCGATGCCACTATTTGCTGACTCTTTTATAAACTCACGAATTACATTATCCGGATAATTTTTATAGCCAACTGCGTTAGCTCCACGAATAAGCATTTGGAACAAAACATTTGGTATCTTTTTTCTAAGCTCAGCAAGTCTAACCCATGGTGATTCATTTAAGAAACGATATGCTACATCAAAGGTAGCTCCACCCCACATTTCTAAAGAAAATAAGTCTTTTCCATATGCCGAAGTTGCTTCAGCTATTTTAAGCATATCTGTAGTTCTTACTCTTGTAGCCATAAGTGATTGATTTGCATCTCTCATAGTTGTATCTGTTAAAAGCAGCTTCTTTTGGCCTTTAATCCATTTAATAAGACCATCTGTTCCCTCATTGTCAAGAATTTGCTTAGTGCCGCTTAAGTTACCAGCCACTTCAATTTTAGGCACAACTGGCACATCGTATTGTTTTTTTATTCCTAAAGTTTCATTAACAACTTTTTCGCCTATGTATCTTAATAGTCTTCCTTCCTCATCTGCTTGTGGTATTACATTTATTAATTTGGGATTTTCATCAATAAAACCTGTATGACATTCACCCTTTAAGAAGGTTGGGTGGTTTAAAACGTTTATTAAGAAACCTATATTAGTTTTAACTCCAGTAATAGTTGTTTCATTTAAAGCGCGAATAGCTTTTTTTATACAGTCCTTAAAGGTTCTTCCAAAAGCAATGTTTTTAACTAATAAGCTATCATAATATGGGCTAATAACTGCTCCTGCAAAACCATTTCCGCCATCTAATCTTATGCCTAGCCCAGAGCTTGTTCTATACACTTCAATCTTGCCAGTATCTGGTGCAAAGTTATTAGTTGGATCTTCTGTTGTTATTCTGCACTGAATAGAATAACCTTGTAACTTTACATCATCTTGAGATTTAATACCGATTTCGTTGGAATCAAGTGCATACCCCTCTGCTACCATGATTTGGCTTTGAACTATGTCTATACCTGTTACCATTTCAGTTATTGTATGCTCAACTTGAATTCTTGGATTCATTTCTATAAAATAATGATTTCCATGCATGTCAACTAAAAATTCCAAAGTTCCCGCACTTCTATACTTAACAGACTTTGCTATTTTTAATGCATCACTACATATTTCACTTCTCTTTTCATCAGAAATAGAAAAGGCTGGTGTAAACTCTACTACTTTTTGATGTCTTCTTTGAATAGAGCAGTCTCTTTCATAAAGATGAACTATATTTCCATATTTATCACCTAAAACTTGAACTTCAATATGTTTTGGTTTTTCTAAATACTTTTCCATAAACATAGTATCTATACCAAAGGCTTTTTTAGCTTCACTTTTTGCACTATTAAAAGCAAAAGGCAATTCTTCTTCATTTCTAACTATTCTCATGCCTCTTCCGCCGCCACCTGCTGCTGCCTTAAGCATTATAGGATAACCACATTCAGATGCTAATTTTTTAGCTTCTTCTATATCTTTTATATCATGTTCAAAGCCAGGAATAGTGGGAACACCAACAGCCTTAGCTACTACCTTTGATTTTATCTTATCTCCAAGACTATCCATCATTTCATGAGTTGGTCCAATAAACTCAATGCCGTTTAATTCACACTGCTTTGCAAATTCAGCATTTTCAGATAAAAATCCATAACCTGGATGGATAGCATCCACTCCTTTTTTTATTGCCAAACTAATAATCTCATCTATATTTAAATATGCTTCAACTGGACTTTTATTTTCTCCTACCAAATAAGCTTCATCTGCTATAGTTTTAAATAGAGCATACTTATCTTCATTTGAATAAATAGCAACGGTTCTAATTCCAAGCTCTTTACAAGCCCTAAAAATTCTTATTGCTATTTCGCCTCTATTTGCTACTAAAATTCTTTTAAATTCTTTCATTCATTTTCCTAATTTTTAAAGTTTACACTTTCACATTTCTAATGCGGTAGTTTTTAATTAAGTTTTTATCAATTTTATACAATTAATTTTAAGCCCCTATATGATATATAATTATTTTGACAAAAACTAATTTTACTACAAAAACTAGTTTGCCCCCTTTCATATATTTATAAATATAATTAATTGAATAATGCATATTTTATAATTATTATTTTTTTAATTATGATTATTATAATATGACACCTTCACTACTAAATAGAATACCTTGTTTCTTGCAAAAATGCAATATTTAAAAAAAATAAAATTCATTTTTATAATTACTTATTTTTTATAGCTTGTACCATTATAGCGTTTACAACGTATGTTTTATAAAATATACCGATATGCAATTTTAAAATTTATAATTATTTATGCAATATTTAAAATATAAATATTGCATTTGTGAAATTTTAATGCTCATCTTAAGATTTTAAACTTTAAAATCTTAAGATGAGCATTAATTATATGTATTTCAATTTATTCGATACCATTTTCTATCTTTTTCATAGGTAAAATTATCCTAAACCTTGTAAGTCTATTTGTACTTCTAAGTTCTATTCTTCCACCATAACCCTCTACCAAATCCTTTACTATAGACAATCCAAAACCATGATTTTTATCGCTATTGGTCTTAGTAGTAAATCCTGCAATAAAAACTTTGTTTACATGTTCCTCTGGTATTTTAGGTCCGTTATTTTCTAATGTTATAACGATTTCTTCTAATAACGAGTAAGTTTTGATTTTTATTAACCCTTTACCATCCATTACTCTAACTGCATTATTTATTATATTTGAAAGAACTCTATATAGTTCTAATTGATCCATTTCAACTTGTCTTAAATCAGTATTATTTTCTACCAATACATTAATACCTGCTTCTATTGCTGGCCTTAATGCAAATGAAATAACAAAATCTTCTTTTGATTGTATTTCTATAGCATCAGTTACTTTACTATTATTATTTATAATAGCTTTTAAAGCTTCACCAAGCTTATCAATTTTATTCATAAGAAATAAGCCGTATAAATAAGAAATTTGAGCGCCATAGTCATGCTTTATTTTTCTCAGTTCATTATTTTTAGAATCCAGTGCTTTATTTAATATTTCAGTTTGATTGTATTTTGTTTGAAGATTTGAGAAATAAACTGTAACGATAACAACAAATATAATAAACGTTATTAGCACTATATTATTTACTATTAGGCTAGAAGTTAAATAACCTAATATATTAAATGCACCAACATAATCTATAATAAAATTAATAATTATTATCATAACAATAGAATAATTTTCACTTTTTATAGTTTTAACAACTTTATATATAGTCTTTCTTTTGATACAAATTATTAAGTCCATAAAAAATTGAGGAATATATATGATTATAAATTCAAATGTGTAAGAATACAATATTGGAATTTTATTAAAAAACATCGATTTATATAAATTCACAAAGATAATTGCAAAAATACAAATACTACAAGATATTAAAGTAAAAGAAATTATTACTACTTTAAACTCATCTTTAAAGCTAATTAATAAAATTGCCATAGTTAATAATTGCATTACTATGATATTAATAAAAGCATTTTGGATTAAAGCCGTATTAGCTTCCATTTCAATAAAAATAACTATAGTGAGAATAAAAATAAATATCTTACCCTTTCTTTTATTTTTTTCTAAACAATAGTTACTTATGTATGAAAATAAAAACGCTTGAATCATAGTATTAATTATGTCTGCTATATTTACAATCACTTATATTCCCCCAATATTATGTCTTATTCTATCTTGCGTCTTTCATTGATTTAGGCATATCCTCAACTCCTACTCCAAATGCAGAAGCTGCGCTTGATAATACAAATAAACCTGACAACCTCATAAAAAACCTTCCTGCCAATTTAGATAATTTCATAATAACACCTCCATTAAATTTTTGAGTACTCTCGGAAACTCTAAAAAGCCCGAGTTTACTCATTTTTTATTATTAATAATCCTTGTTGTTCCCTCCAAAATTTATGCATATTTTTTAGTTTTTCTGCATAAACACTTGACAAAT
>JAJXWJ010000161.1 GCA_021781655.1 Bacillota bacterium
TCTGATAACTCTTCTATAACTGGTCCTAACATTTTACATGGTCCACACCAAGGAGCCCAAAAATCAACTATAGCTATTCCGCTTTTAGTTTCCGCTTCAAAATTATTATCGTTTATTTCTAAAACCAAAATTAACACCTCCTAATATATACCCCATAGAGATATAATAATTTAATTCTAATCTTGTTTTAAAATTTCGTCAAGTATAGTTTATGCTACTAAATTCACTTTTATTTAGCTAAAATATTTTGAACGTTAGAATTATTATAAATAGAATCAGGGTAATTATTTACAAGTTTATTTGCATAATACTTTGCTTTATTAATATCAGAAGCTTTATAAATCATAGCAAGATTATATAGTACTGTATCTGCATAGCCACCATTTGTACCAAATTTGTTGTCATACTCCACATAATATTTCACAGCATTATTTGAATCATCAATATTTCTATAGCTTGCCGCCAAAAAGTAAAGAACATCTGGCAAAAGGTTACTGTTTGCACCGTATTGGTAAGCTTTTAAAAATGAGTTTATAGCACTTTGATAGTTACTATTTTCATAAAATGTTGACCCTTCCTTATAAAAATATTCCGTTCCCTCATTATTAAGCTTACTATTACCTTCATTTATCAAATTGAGATCTGTAGCATTCAAATTATAATTATTCAAATTTGATATGTAATCATAAATTTTATCATCATCACTATTTGCTAATGCATTTTGAAAATCACTAGTAGGAAATACACTCTTAGTATTTTTAGGTTTGTCACTATTAATTTTAGTTGGTTTTTTTATAACTTTACTAGTTAAATTAGTTTTATTAGAATTGTTTAAGCTTTTAACATATACGATAAAATCTTTACCTTTAAATAAAATCAATACGGCTAAAATTACTAAAACCACTAACAAAATCAAAGATTTAATTTTTACTTGATACTTTATTATTCCATAATTTTTTAACAGCTTACTATTTTCAAGAGCTGCTTTATTTCCCTTATCTATACTAAGGACTTTATCAATTTTTTTCTTGGCTTCTTCAAAATTTCCTTGTCTCATATAGCAAGTAGCTAAAGCATTATTTACATTGATAGCATTAAAATCACTCTCAGAACATTTTGAAAGCAATACAAGTGCTTCCTTTATATCTAATTGTTTAATATACTTTACTGCTGTTTCATAATAATTGATTCTTTCAACATCAAAATTAAGATCTTCTAAATATTTTTGTGCCGCATTATCTTTATTCATCTGAAAATTAAGCTTCCATAAAGCTTTTGCTGTCTTCAAATCTCCTTTTAAATAATGCAATATACCCTTTAATCCAATTGCTGCTCTGTTTTTTATATCTAGTGAAATACTCTCTTCACATAAATCAATTGCTTTATCTATGTAGCCTGCTTCATAGTATTCTAAAGCTTTTTTATAAATTTTAGTTGATTTATTCATCCTATCACCTTTGCTAATGAAAACTTTCAATACGAATTTTTCCCATTTATTATCATTAATATTATACTCATAAAACAATATAAAAGTCTACTAATTACACTCACTATTGCTATAAATTTTATTGCTTTAATAGCCAATAATTTCTGGTAAAACAAAAAAGGTACAGCATAGCTGAACCTTTTTTGTTATCATATATAAAATTAAAAACCAGAAACGAAATAATAAAATAAAGAGTTAATTATTCATGATGTATTTTTTTGCAGTTAATATAGAAGATGCACTCATTGAGAATTCATCTAAACCAAACTCAACAAGAGTTGGTATAGCTCTTTCATCTCCTGCCATTTCTCCACACATACCACACCATTTACCTTCTTTATGCGCTGCATCTATTGTCATCTTTATCAATCTCAAAACTGCTGGATGCATTGGATCATATAAATATGAAACATTTTCATTCATTCTATCCGCAGCTAGTGTGTATTGAATTAAATCATTTGTTCCAATACTGAAGAAATCAACATGTTTTGCAAGTTCATCTGCATAAACTGCTGCTGCAGGTATTTCAACCATTATTCCTGTATCAAGATTTGCATTAAATGCTTTTCCTTCAGCAGTTAATTCTTCCATACATTCTTTCAATATTTCTT
Organism: Bacillota bacterium; assembly: GCA_021781655.1. Lineage (GTDB taxonomy): Bacteria > Bacillota > Clostridia > Clostridiales > Clostridiaceae > JAJXWJ01. The sequence continues at coordinate 2,098 of JAJXWJ010000161.1, forward strand.
TAGCTGCTAAAAATTCGCTTAAAGAAGATATCATTGGGAACATTATTTTAAGATTACCGAAAGCAGAAGCTCTAAGTAATGCTCTTAATTGAACTTTAAATATATCTTTTTTACCAAGACAAAGTCTTATTGCTCTAAAGCCAAGAAATGGATTCATTTCATCTGGCAATGGTAAATATGGAAGTTTCTTATCTCCGCCTATATCTAAAGTTCTGATTACTACAGGTCTTTCTCCCATATTTTCAGTTACATACTTGTATGCTTCAAATTGTTCTTCCTCTGTAGGAAGAGAATCTCTATCCATATATAAAAATTCAGTTCTAAATAAACCTACACCGTCTCCACCATTTGCAAGTACTGCTTCAACGTCAGCTGCTTTTCCAATATTTCCACAAACCTCAACACGTTTTCCTGCTTTTGTTGTAGTTTTAACATCTATAAGCTTCTTTAATTCTTCTTTTTCTTCATCATATTTTGCTTTCTTTTCTTTATATAAACTAATTGTTGCTTCATCAGGGTTTACTATTACACTACCTTCCGAACCATCTACAATTACTAAATCTCCATCCTTAACAGTTGATGTAATATCATTAAGTCCAACAATAGCAGGTATTTCAAGTGTTCTAGCCATAATTGCACTATGTGAAGTTCTTCCACCGATATTAGTCAAAAATGCTATAACTTTATTTTTATCAAGTTGAGCTGTATCTGATGGAGTTAAGTCATGAGCTACAATTATTGTGTTTTCTGCAAGATCTCCACTAACACCATAAGCTTTTCCTAACAAATTTGCTAATATTCTGTTTCCAACATCCTTTACATCTGCAGCTCTTTCTTTCATGTATTCATCTTCAATAAATGCAAATATTCCCATATACATTTCAACTACATCTGCAACAGATTTTTCTGCATTTAAACTTTCAGAAGTAACTTTTGTTTCTATTGCTCCCGTAAATTCTGGATCATCTAAAAGCATAATATGACTTTCAAATACTGCCGCTTTATCCGCACCTAATTCTATTTCAGCTTTTTCTTTTATTTTATTTAACTGATCTCTCGTTTTTTCAATAGCAACCTCTAATCTTTGTTTTTCAGCTGCTACATCTTCTACTTTCGTATCAGAAATTTTTATTTCATCATCAGACTTAATCACAACATTTCCTATAGCGTATCCTTTTGATGCTGCAATACCTTTTTTCATTGTTTTTCCTCCTACATTTCACACGAATTTCTCACTAAAATATATAAGCAATTTTCATGCCAAAATCAATTTTTATTATATATTTATTATAAATGCTACTAAATTCGTATTCTTTTATTTTATTATGATAATAATAATTATATTACCCTTGATAACTTTTATCAAATATTTTCTTATTACTCCATAATAATATTATTAAATACACT
>JAJXWJ010000162.1 GCA_021781655.1 Bacillota bacterium
AAAAGGAGATATAGAAAGTTTATATAAGGAATCAGGTATAGAAGACATTGCAAATGCGAATCCAGTAGCTAGTTAGGGAGGATCGGTAATAGAAGAGGGAGGAGAACTAGTAGAGGAAGCACCTGAAGTACTAGGGAATGTCGGAAATGAATTAAATATGGCAAAAGATGAATTAGGAGAACTTTCAGGTAAAATTAAAGATGACTTTGAGGGGGCAGGAGAAGCTGGAGATGTAGCTAAATCTGTTAGATATTCACCAGTAAATCCAGGACCATTAAAGGAAAGTGTGGCTGAAACATTTACAGGTGGTTCTTATACTAAAACTGTTTTAACGGAGGATACAACATTCTATAGGGTTTATGGTGGTGATGCAAAACAAGTAGGGAGTTATATGTCTAGGACACCTCAAAATGGTGGAATACAGTCACAAATTGATTTGGCTTTAAAACCAGAATGGGGAAATACTACGGAGTATGTAACTGAAGTAACAGTACCCAAAGGAACTGTTATTTATGAAGGAACAGCCGCTCCACAAATTCTAAATGAAGAAATAGGTGGAACTGGGCAACTAATAGGTGGAGGAAACCAAGTATATTGTCCATGGGAGGAGTTGAATCCAAAATGGTTTGGAAAATAGAATGTGATTGTAATGAACGAGTTGGAATAAAAATTGGGTCTATGAAACTTTTTGAAGAATTAAAAGAATTTTTTGATACACAAGTCGAGAAAGGAATATTTAAAGAAGAAGAGGTTACGATGCCATTTTATATTTGGAAAGGCGATGGAGAAGAAAAAAAATGGTATGCTACAAAATGGTATAAGTGTATACAATGCGGATGCTTATGGGAGTTTGATTATCCCGATTTTCCTGCAAATGGTTTTGTAAGGAAGTTTGATGAAGGTATTTACTATGCAAAAGAGTAAGGAGAAATAAGATGGATGTAAATAAACCGATAACAAATCAGAAATTGGTTGAGATAATGCAGAAAATGAAAAATGATAATTCAAAAGAAATGGAATTTTTAGATGAACTGTTAAAAGCGAAGTTTTTGTGTCCTGCTATCATGAAATTAGGAGCAAATTCAAAAAATAATGGTGGAAAGATTATCTTGAATGAAGGAACAACTATTAAACTAGTAGGATTAAGTTCAGAAAACGGTAAAAATTATCTAATGGCGTTTACAGATTGGACAGAATTGGGTAAGTGGAAAAGTGAAACAAACCAGCAAACTTTGATATCATCATATGACGATTATCAAGGAGTTATACTGAAAGATGATTCTGCTTATGAAGGTTTTGTAATAAATCCGTATGGTGCTAATATTGTAATAGATAAGAATTCAATTCAAAATATCAATCAAAGATTTCAGCAGATGAAAAAGGGCGAGTCGGTGATGCTTGGATTACCGAAAGAATATCCTTACGATATGGTAGAAAAACTGAAGATATATTTTGATAAGGTTCAAGTTGTAAAAACGGCTTATTTGTTATGGATGGTTAGAGGGGAAGAAGCAAGTTATTTGTTAGTATTAGATTTCGTCGGTGTTCCTCAAACTGTATTTCCCAAAATAGCAGATGTGTGCCAACCATACTTAAAAGGAAAACTATTAGATATGATACCGATGAACACGGTATTTGGTAAAAGTGCTATAGAAAATCAACAGTCATTTTATCAAGCTTAAAGTAACATCACATATCTAATAAGCCGTAATGAGACACCAATATTACATAAATAACGAATATAAATTTCAAGTTATGTCATGGTCTCAGAGGTTATGGTAATAAATGAAAGTTATTACTTTCTCTATAGAATAAGAAAGATGGTATCATACAGATTGAAGATAAGGTTATTGATGTTGTAAAAAGATTAAATATTGAGAGAAAAGATGATGATAATGAAATAAAAAATTTCCATTTAGAAATAACATTAGAATAGCTGGATACTTAATTAATGTGATATTGACTGCATAATAATATAGACTGAGAGAGCTAAAGAAAATCAATAAATTTGATAAGAAAACTCACGACATAATTAGAATTCTGCAGTAAGTTGGACACTACGACAAGAAAAATACATTCTAAAAACTGCAAACAGCCACCAAAAACAGGTTTCAATGCTGACTACTAAGGGAAACATAGCAGATTCAGCAAAAACTTCTTTTGGTGGCTGATTCAAGCTAATAACAAAACTCCAATGGACACTAAAATAGTGTCTGTTGGAGTTTTGCTTTTCAAGGTCTAAGTTGGATGCAATAGGTCATAGCTTGGTCGTACTTTGGACGTAGGAAATCTAGTGAAATCAATAGCTTGGTCGTATAGGTCTAAGTTTTCAATGAAAATAAGATATAGGAAGAAATAATAAATAATAAAATAAAGTTGATTGAAACTACGACCTTGCGACCAAGGCTAGATATACCAAGACTTTACTGTAACCTAAGTGTGACCACCATAAGACCAAGCTACAACCTAAATATAAAAAAATCAAGACTAACATTGGATAATAATTCCTTTGATAGTCTTTTTTCATGTTCAAAAATAGTAATGGAAGGATGAAAAATAATGGTGATGTTAATAGAAGAATTCAAAACTAATTTAATTGAGGATGGAAAGAGTGCTAATACAGTACAAAGTTATGTAGGAGATATTTCAGCATTTATCAAGTATCTTAGAAAAATGGGAGTAGAGTTTGAAGGAATATTAAAAAGGTTCTATATAACCAGTTATAAGAATAATTTGATTGATAACAGTTACGAGCCTGCTACTATCAATAAGAAAGTTAATAGTATTGGTGCTTTTAATAATTTCCTAATAGAAAAAGACTATTCATTAAATACATGATAAAATATAGGGAAATACATATTCACTCCACATAATAATTGACTCCACATAATGTCTATTATGGAGAGCTCTCCATAATAGACATTCATTCTGTACAAAGCTTATAAATAAGGGTATCCCAATAACAACAGTAAGTAAATTAGCAGGACATAGCAGTATTGAAACTACTGCTAAATTCTATATCAATAGCAGTAAAGAAGAAAAGATGAAGGCGATTAGTCTGCTATATGGGAAGAAATTTGAAAGATAATGATAAAAACTTTAGTGAAGTTGGTTCAATAATTTGATTGAAGCTGGTAAGAGTGCTGTTGATACAGCGTAAATATATGCAGGAGATGTTTAATTAATTATTATTAAATTATTAATAATAATTTAATAAATAAGTTAAATAAGAAGGAATTTGTAAAATTGTGTAGAATTAAAATAATGAAGTAAAGAAGCAAATGAGTAGTCATGATTTAAAATTAATACAAATATCAAAGTATATAAAATGTAACAAGCGGAAGAAATACAGGGTATGATGTAATGGAAAGCGGATTAAAGAAGGCACTAGGAGATAGCACGGGAGAAGATGTATATGGAATAGCAAATTTACTAGCTATATCAGTAGCAGCACCAGAGATGGCGGAGAATGGAGTAAACC
>JAJXWJ010000163.1 GCA_021781655.1 Bacillota bacterium
CCATAGCTTAAACTTACATTTGTAGTACTTATCATATTTTTACCATCCTCTTTGTTTCGTATTTTTTCATTTTGAACAACATTTATTATTATAACATGATAATTTATATAAGGTAAATAAATAACATTACAAATTGCATAGTTTTATGTTATTATGTTAATTGTATTAATAAGGAGGAAGCAAGAATGGTTGATATAGGAAAATTTAATTTAATGAAAATTGTAAGAAGTGCAGACTTTGGATATTATTTAGGTGCAAATACTGGAAAAACATCAGATGATATTTTACTTCCAACAGGAAATACTATAGATAAAGAACTAAGTATTGGAGATGAAGTAAATGCTTTTATTTATAGAGATTCTAAAGATAGGTTAGTCGCCACTTTAAAACAACCTTTAGCTACAATCGGTGAACTAGCATATTTAAATGTAGTTTCAGTAACAAAAATAGGCTCTTTTGCTAATATCGGTCTAGAAAGAGATATTTTCATTCCAATTAAAGAGCAGAATTATTTGTTGGAAGTAGGAAAAAACTATTTGTTTTACATATACTTAGATAAAACAAACAGACTGGCAGCAACAACTTTTATTGATGATTATTTAGATAATGATTCAGAGTTTGAAGTGGGCTCCGATTTGAATGGTATAGTATATGGCTTTCAAACTAATGGAACCGTTATGGTTGCCATAGATAAAAAATATAGAGGTGTAATACTAAGAAATGAATGCTTTTTCAAAATTTCACCTGGAGATAGCATAAGTTTAAGATTAAAGAAATATTTTGAAGATAACAAAATGTCTTTATCTCCTAGAAAATCGCCTAAACTAGAGAGGCTTTCATTAGAAGATACTATCTTAAATTATCTTAAAGAAAATGATGGTTTTATGCCTTTTAATGACAAAAGCTCCCCAGAAGAAATAAAAAAAGTTTTTCATCAAAGCAAAAATTATTTCAAAAATGCTTTAGGCGGATTGATGAAAAAAGGATTGGTTATACAGGATAAAACTGGAACTAAACTTAAGTAAAAAGCACCAAAAGGTGCTTTTTTTATTTTTGAAAGCTTCCGCAATCAGTGCATTGTTTTGATGTAGCTTTTGTTTCATGTTTTTCAACTTGTATTTTAGGTAGTGTACAAAATTGATCAACTTTGTCATTAAATTTGCATTCTTCTACAGTGCAGCCAATACTGCTGTTATGTTTTCCATGCATTGTATTCTCCATATATATCACCCCTTTTATATTTACAAAAGTATTATTTGCAATTTTTATAAATATATTCATCAGAATTTACTGTCTTAAAAACTATCTATTAGAGTGCCTTTTCCTTCCATATTTATAAGCTGATTCATTTAAGGCATTTTCTTGTATTGATTGCACATCCTTATTTTCAGGATTTCTATCATCGAAAATTTTTATCTTCTCAGGCGAAGTTTTAGCCATGGATCTTTTGCTCATTTATTTCACCTCCATAATTATTGTTCCATATAAAAAAAGAAGTTATTCAATTATATTTATTAAAGTTATAATTTCCATGTTTTCCACTTTAGTCCTTTATGCTTTCGTTAATTTTTAATAAAAAAAATTAATTTTTAGTGCGTTTTTTCATAATTTAAGGTAATATATATATATAAGGTAAAATATATATGTAATTTACTCAAAAAAATGTTCAAAATGGGGAGGTCATGAAAATGCCGAAAAAAGAAATGATTGCAATGATTCTCGCAGGTGGTCAAGGCAGTAGATTGGGGATTCTAACTAAGAAAAATGCAAAACCTGCTGTACCCTTTGGAGGTAAGTACAGAATAATTGACTTTACTTTAAGTAATTGTTCTAATTCTGGTATTGATACTGTTGGAGTTTTAACCCAGTATAGACCCTTTATCTTAAATAACCATATCGGAATAGGGAGCCCATGGGATTTAGATAGAGAAAATGGAGGAGTTTCTGTTTTACCACCTTATGTAAAAGAGAACGGAGGCAAATGGTATAAAGGCACAGCAAATGCCATTTTCCAAAATAGACATTATGTGGATTTATATAATCCAGAGTATGTCGTTATATTATCTGGAGATCACATTTATAAAATGGATTATTCAAAAATGTTAGCTTATCACAAAGAAAAAAATGCAGATGCAACAATAGCTGTAATTGAAGTACCAATTGAAGAAGCTAATAGATTTGGAATTATGAATACAAATGAAAGCAATGAAATATACGAATTTGAAGAAAAACCTAAAAAACCCAAAAATAATATGGCATCAATGGGAATTTACATTTTTAACTGGAGCACTTTAAGAAAGTTTCTTAAAGAGGACGATCTTGATGAAAAATCAAGTAACGACTTTGGAAAAAATATTATACCAAACTATCTTTCTGCTGGCAAAAAACTTTATGCATACCCTTTTGAAGGTTACTGGAAGGATGTTGGTACAATAGACAGCTTATGGCAAGCAAATATGGATATGCTAGACAATACACACGGTCTCGATATTCATGATTCAAGCTGGAAAATCTATTCTGTAAATCCTACCCGCCCTCCTCAATATGTTGGTCCAGATGCTAAAGTTACTGGATCATTATTAGTAGAAGGTTGCATTGTTCTCGGTGAAGTAAATAATTCAGTATTATTTTCTGGCGTTGAAATAGGCAAAAACTCTAAAATTTACAATTCTGTTATAATGCCAAATACTAAAATTGGTGATAATGTGGTTATAAAAAAATCGATTATAGGTAGCGATACCGTAATTAATTCTAATTGTTTAATCGGCAATGATAATAATATAACCGTTATTGCTGACGGCAGCAAGGTGAAAGAAAATATCTCTAATGTTGAAGAAAACTTGGCAGTATAATTGAATGAGGGGTGTTAAAGTTGTTATCAAACTATTTGGGAATAATTAGTATAACTGAAAATGAAGATAATATTAAAAACTTAACTAAAAATAGAAGAATTGCTTCTATTCCAATAGCCGGAAGATATAGGGTTATAGATTTTGTTCTTTCAAACCTTGTAAATGCTGGAATAAGAAATGTTGGGATTTTTACTCAAAGTAAATCTAGATCGTTAATTGATCACATCGGTTCTGGTAAACCATGGGATTTAGATAGAAAAATCGGAGGCTTGTTTGTTTTTAACTTTGGAGAAACAAACTCTTATTTAAGCGATGTAGAGATGTTAAAAAACAATATTGAATATTTATATAGAAGTAAAGAAACTAAAGTAATTTTAACTTCATCAACTATGGTTTGTAATATAGATTTTAGAAAAGTAGCAAAATTTCATGAAGAATCTGGTAAAGATATAACTATAGTTTACAAAAAAGTTAAAACCGATAATCAATCATTTTTAAACTGCAACGTACTCTCCATTGGCAAAAATCATATGGTTTCCAGCGTTGGCAAAAACATAAAAATGTCTCAAATCCCTTGCAAAAAGAACATAGTATCTGATGGATATGAAAATA
>JAJXWJ010000074.1 GCA_021781655.1 Bacillota bacterium
AGGCTTTTTTATTAGAACTTTTCTATATATTTTTTACTGAAAAAATTATAACCTTATCCTCCAAACCAAAGGAAGATAAGGTTACAAAAATAGCAAAAGAAATTCTTACATTTATAGAAGAAAATTACGAAAACAATCTGTCGTTACAATTAATATCAAATACTTTTGGAATTAGTGTATATCATTTATCCCACATTTTTAGAAAAGCCACCGGCATTTCTTGTATACAATATTTAATTGATTACAGATTATCAGTTGCTGCCAATATGTTGCGTCAAAATAATTTACCAATTTTAAATATAGCTCTTGATACTGGTTTTAATAACATTTCTTACTTCAATAGAACTTTTAAAAAGAAATTTAATGTGACTCCTACAGAATATAGAAATTTATTATACCTTTGAAATTGATAACTTTAATGCATTAATTGAATAGTGTTATTGTAAACATCTTTCACTGCTGCACCAGATACACAATCTATGTCTACAATGGTCTGTCCTTTATTAACAGCTTTTACTGCCTCAGAATCAAAAGGTATTCTACCCATAAAAAACAGCCCTCTTTTTTTACATAATTTTTCTATATTTTCTGTATTTTTTAAGTTAGTGTCATATTTATTTATACATATTGCTGTCATAACCCTAAACTTCCCTGCTGTTTTTACAATACGTTCCAAATCACTAATGCCTGATATGGAAGGCTCAGCCACTATCAAAACCATATCCACACCGCTAAGTGATGCTATAACAGGGCATCCTATGCCTGGAGAACCATCAATAATTGCAATATGTTCATAAGTTGCCGCTGAATTCATATGTTTTTTTACCTCTGTAACCAACATTCCTGAATTACCGCTACCCATTTTCAACTTTGCTGTAGAAAAAGTTTTTTCCTCATTTGAATATAACATCAATTCTCCAGCTACTGCTGGTTTTAAAGCTATAGCTCCTACTGGACAAACGGCTTCACAAACTCCACAGCCTTCACATGCAAAATTATTTATTTTATAATTCTTATATTGTAAAATAGCATCAAATCTACAGCTTTCTCTGCACTTATCGCATTGTATGCACAGTTCTGGATCAATTTTCGCTTTTGGTAAACCGTAATAATCTGTTTTTTCCGGCCTAACACTTTGTTCTGTTATAAGGTGCAAGTTAGGTGCATCTACATCACAATCTGCATAAGCCTTAGCCTTCGATAGCTTTATAAAAGCACTGGCTATGGTAGTTTTTCCAGTACCTCCTTTACCACTAAGAATTAGAAGTTGTTTCATGACAAACCTCCTTTTTCACTGTTTCAAGCAAAGAAGAGAATATTGTTCGATATTTTTCACTTTTTTCTACCGCAATTTCTGCATTTGAGTTCAATATACCAAGTTCATTATCAAATGGAATCCTACCTAAAATCTTAATATCTTTTTCTAAACAAAATGCCTCTGCTGGATTTTCTCCCTCCAAACATTTGTTTAAAACAACTCCAAATGGCTTATTAAATAACTTGACCAACTCGTATACCATACCCAAATTATGAACACCAAACACTGTAGGTTCCGCTACCAATATACAATAATCCGCATCTTTGATACTATCCATGACGATACAAGCACTTCCAGGAGGGCAGTCAACAAATGTCCATTTATTTGAATTTGCTCTTTTATCTGCAAGAAGCTCTTTTATAATTGGAATACCTGAGGCTTCACCAGTATTTAATATTCCTGTGAATACCGTTACTTGACCTCTCATACCTTCTTGAATTTTCCCAATAATCTTTTCTTTCTCTTTTAGTGCATTTTCAGGGCAAAACATAATACAACCACCACAGGAGTGGCATACTTCATCGAAAACAATTAGTTTATTTTTTATATAAGCAAGAGCATTAAACTTACAAAAATCAACACACTTTCGACATCCATTACATAGTTTGTTATCAACTATTGGAATTTTTACTGATATTTCTTCCTCTTTAACAGCTTCAGGTTTAAAAAATAGATATCCATTTGGTTCTTCAACATCACAATCTATATATGTTGACGTTTTCGTTGCTGTAGCTAAATTAACTGATACAAGTGTTTTTCCTGTTCCACCCTTACCACTTAGTACAGCTATTCTCATATTAATTGCCTCCATGTTCATGAAATCCAGCATGAACTTCATCTAACAAAGTGAGTTTTCCCTCAATATATGCATCCATATTATCTTTAGCTGAAGCAGCCATTGTTTTATAAATTTTAATTTCAGCAACTTTAAGTACATCATCAGCATTTTCTCCTAAACGAGGAGCAAGTAAAATATTCACTTTACTATCTGCTATCATTTGTGCGGCCTTAATTCCAGCACCTCCTGAACTTGCTGAAGCACTATTATCAAGAAATACACTTTCTTTAGTATCTGAATTATAAACAAGAAAATATGGCGTACGTCCAAATGATACACAAACATTTGAATCCAAACTTTTCTCTTCTACCGGTATTGCTATTTTCATAAGAATCCTCCGTTCTTTTACTTATTAATTAATTATTGAATGCATTACTCATAAATTTAAGCAACAAACCTTATTTTCTAAATGTTAAAATTTATACACTGATTAATGAAACTCCCTACGACATCCTCGGCCACATCTATTCCCAAATCCGTCACAAAGGCGATATTCTCCCCCCTCAATTAATAATACTTTCCCATTAACTAATGATTCAGCTAGTTTTTTTCTAGCTTCAATATAAATACCTTGAACAGTAGTACGAGCTACATTCATTTGTTTAGCACACTCTTCTTGTGTGAATCCCTCCAAATCAATAAGTCTTATCGTTTCATATTCATCAACTGTCATGTTTACATAGTTTTTAGTATCTTCAGGTAAATCAAGAGGTCCAAATTTGTTATTTTCCGGTAGACAACATACCTTTCTCCATTTCATTGGTCTCGCCATAATATTATCACCCCACTTCTAATCTTAAATAACTAGATTACTCTTTATTCGGCTGTTATAGCTCTTTAATTTATGACATATGTCATTTATTGTTAGTATAACTTCATTTAAGACATATGTCAATAACTAATTGATTTACAATCGTTTGTTTTGCTCTTAAAATAATCCATAATTGTAATCAGCAACTGCACCGTTATAATTTATAATCTCGCCATTATGATTTTTACCATCAAGTATTATATCGGTTATTAACTTACCAGCTTCCTGTGCTGTTTTCATGTGTGGCCCTTTTGCATTTCCATTTAAATCAGTTGTTGTTCCTCCAGGCATAATACCAAAAATCTCAAGAGGTTTTTCAGCTTGTTGAAAATTCAAACCAAGAGTTTGTGTCATGGCATTTAGTGCCGCCTTGCTGGATTTATAGGAAAATGGATTAAAGTGAGGTGTCATGCCAATAGGAATTGTAATATTAACAATTCTTCCATCATTTTTCTCAAGTGTAGGCAATAACTGTCTAATAAGTTCGAATGGTCCAAATACATTTGTTTCCATAACATTTCTCAATTCATCCAAAGTAAATTCATAGCCTGGTTTTCTCATGTCACCTGGAATAGCTGCGTTATTGATTAACATTTTAATATCATAATGCTGTGATTTAATTGTATTTACAGCTTCTATAATAGTTTCTTGATGTTGCAAATCAATATTTATATAAGTCGCTTTAATGCCTTCACCAACAAGTTCCTTAACAGCTTCAAGTCCACGTTTTTCATCTCGTGCTCCTATTAATATAGTCCACCCACTTTTCCCCATTTGATGTGCTATTTGTTTACCAATCCCTTTATTTGCTCCTGTGATAAAAACTTTCTTCTCCATGTTTTAGCCTCCTCATCTTTTCTTTTTTTAATTACACTTTAATTAACTACTTGAATATAATCTTTTATTCTTATTTATAAGAGTTATAATAATATTATTATTTATTTTAAAGGAGGACACAAGATGGAAAAAGGAAATAATCAAGATAAATTAGCGGTCTTATGGACAAGTGCCGATAGGGAAGTTGCACTTAAAATGGTTTTTATGTATACTTACAATTCTAAACTAAAAGGATGGTGGGACGATGTAACTTTAATAATATGGGGACCATCATCTAAACTTCTTAGTAGTGATATAGAGCTCCAAGACTATGTAAAAAAAGCTCAAGAAGCTGGCGTCAAGTTTCAAGCATGTAAAGCTTGTTCTGATATGTATGGAGTAACTGAAAATTTAAAGAGACTTGATATAGAAGTAATATACATGGGAGAGCCTCTTACAAATTATTTAAAAAACGGCTGGAAAGTGTTAACTCTTTAATTATTATAAGTGGCTGTCGCACTTTCTTTCTAGTTTGCAACAGCCCTTTTAGTGAAATCCTAAATGCAGTATTACTAAGTCTAGTAGTATCTATCTAAATATTAATCTTTTGCTACCCAAACTCTCATTTCTCCGGGGTTACGATTTGCCCAACAATAATAGGGAATAAATGTAATCTGTTTCGATTTATATTCTTCATCAATATCCTGCAAATATAATTTATTTTCCCATTCTTTTTGTATAGTTCTTTTCTTAGCATTCACCTTTATAACTCCTGCTCCCCCGAATAATTGTGTATCAAAATTGTATGTGAATTTTTCATCTTTAGGAATCATAATAAGATGTAAGTTTTCTCCGTTATCTTCTTCTTCCAAACAATAAACAAATGGGCCACGCTTCACTGCTACTTTATTTAAATCATCTCTTACATATGGGTTTGCCGACCATGTTTGTATTCCCATATCAAGTGATATTAATATCTCGTCGTTTTGTTTCCACTCTCTAAATATAGTAACAAAGCCCTTATTTGGTATTTCATTTGCTTCTATTCCATTTACGTATATCTTGTATTTTTTTGACCATTCCGGAATTCTAAGTCCTAATCCAAATGCTATGGGAGTTCCTGGCTCTATATTAAATGTGATATCACCATCCCACGGATAATTGGATTTTTGATTTACATTTACTTTTATGCCTTTTACCTCTAGGCTCGTTTGGCTTTCTACATATAGGTTCGTATAAATGGTATCATCATGAATGGTATACATATACTTATCAAGAGAAGATAACAACCTTGCAAGGTTTGGTGGACAGCAGGCACAACCAAACCACTCTGGCCTAGTAACCTTTACATGACTTTTGCCAGGATCCTTTGCACTGTTTTCAGGCGTAACCTCCAATGGATTTACATAGAAGAAATGCTTTCCATCCAATGCCATTCCGCTAATTACAGAATTATAAAGTGCTCTTTCCATCACATCTGCATAAGAACCTTTCACTTCATTTTTCAACATATTGTAAGCGAAAAAGATAAGTCCGATGGAGGCACAGGTTTCACAATACATTGTGTCATTTGGTAAATCGTAATCAGAGGTAAAGGCCTCTCCATCCACTGTTGAGCCAATGCCACCGGTTATATACATTTTTTTCTCAACAATATTTTTCCAAAGCCTTCTGCAAGCTTCAAGCATTTCTTGATCTTCACTTAGATAGGCTACATCGGCCATTGCTGTACATAGATATACTAGCCTTACAGCATGCCCTTCTGCTTCTTCCTGCTCAAGTATTGGCTTATGTGCCTGGTAATAGCTTAATGGCCTGTTCTTCATTCCTTCGATAATGGGCTTTTTCCCGCTATCTTCCTTTTTCTGACGATCAAAAAAGGTAGTATCAGTCCCTCGCTCATATAGGAAAAATCTACTTAATTCTAAGTATTTGTTTTCCTTTGTGACCTGATAAAGTTTTGCTAATGCAAGTTCAATTTCTTCATGACCATCATATCCTCTTATCTTTCCAGGTTTAGTACCAAAATTAGAATCAATACAATCTGCCAATTTGCAAGCAATACTAAGAGCCTTTTCATTCTTTGTTACATTATAGTAAGCAATTGCAGCTTCAATATAATGACCAGCACAATATAATTCATGACTTTCAGCTAATTTCTTAAATCTTCTCTCTGGCTCCTCAATAGAAAAATACGTGTTTAAATAGCCATCTTTTTCTTGTGCTAATTCCAATAAGTCAATAACGCTATCCGCCAATTTTTTTAGCTTATTATCATAATAATGATTAAGAGAATAAGCTACTGCTTCTAACCATTTATAAACGTCACTATCCTGGAAAACCCATCCATAATGATTACCTTCTTTTAATCCTGCTGCGATTTTAAAGTTCTCAATCGCATGACTTTTTTCTGATGGAATAGTTTCATCATTCCGTTCTTTTTGAATGGTAATGTTACCTTGATCATTAAGGACATTCCACTGATATGGAATCATTTCCGTTCTGACTAACTCTATATACTTAGACCAAAACTTATCAGTGATTTTAACATCATTGATTTGGACAGGAGAACTATTCTTTATATCTATTAATGCCATCTTAAACTTCCTTTCTTATCAAAACTTTATATATCGTTAATCATCATAGCACATTAGAAAATTATGATACCTGGATTTTATTAGCCAAATCGCTGCGGATTTGGTCTTCCTTTTTTTCGTATACGCGGTAAAAAATCATTGGGATAATTCCAATAACGAAAATAATTATGGGAATTGCAATAAATGAAATTTGAATACCAATAAGGGAAGTATGGGATTGTACAGCATTAGGAACATATCCGAAAGCACTCATAATTTTACTTGGTATAAAACCACCTAAACCTGATCCAGCTTTAATACAGAATGCACTGCCGATTGCTGTTAAAAAGCCACTTGCACGAATCCCTGTTTTCCATTCTCCAAAATCAACAGTATCTGATAGCATAGCAAAAGGCATTGAACAGGCAATTCCAGAACCAATACATCCAATTATCCAGCCTATTATAATAACTGGAAGTGAAGTTCCTGCTATAAACATAATAACTTGCCCTGCAGCAGCTAAAATGAATCCAAAAATCATAGTGGAATGTTTACTAGAAACTTTTACAATCAAAGGTATTAATGCCATTCCAAGAACTTGTATAATGGATATACCATTAATTATAGGTACTAAATTTTTATTACCGATGTTGTATTCAAAATAATAAACAAGGGTTGACGTTCTAACTGTTAAGGCAATCCAAAACAATAAATTAGCTGATACGAGAATTAACCATGGCCAATTTCCTTTTATTGATTTTATACTCTGTTTCACTGGAATGGATTTAATTTTTTCGCTATTGATTTCTTTTAAGTCAGCAAATGCAATTAAAAACATAATTACAGCAATAACAGCAAAAATACTTACAGATATAGTAAATCCTTTTTGATTATTGCCACCACCAAAAAACGCAACTAATGGAAGAATAAAAGTAACAGCTGCAAAGTTTCCAATGTTTCCTCCAACCATACGAAATGAATTCAAGATAACTCGTTCATCAGTATCAGTAGTTAGATTTGGTAAAATAGATGTAATCGGAGTAGAAATCCCAGTATAACAAATCCCTGCTAAAATATAAGTGAGGGTGGCATAAACAACCTTTGTGGTTCCACTCAAACTTGGTGTGGTAAATGTTAGAACTGTAAATACTGCGAAGGGTATACACATCCAAAGAAAATAAGGTCGACTTTGTCCATATCTTGATTTTGTGTGATCAATAATGAATCCCCATACAGGTGCATCAATAGCATCTACTAACCTTGTTAACAAGAGCAATGTCCCTGCTGCTCCTACAGATAAACCGAAAACATCTGTATAAAAGTACAATAAATATCCACTTATAATACAATATAATAGGTTACCTCCTGAATCTGTTAATGCATAGCTTATTCTTCTGTGTAATGGTACTTTGTTTGATCTTTCTGTTATACTTGCCATAAAATAATTCCTCCATAAAATTTTTTTGATTGATAATCGTTTACATTGATAAATAATAGCTACTATTTATAGAAAGAAGTAAATTTACCTCTGTCTATAAATAATAATAACCGATTTATGATTCTTCTTTGAACTGATAAAAATGTAGATTTAGTGGTTTTTTCCGACTTGATATTTTATTTCTGTTTTTTCATTTTTTATATAAAACAAAATAGAAATCTGCATTAAACTATGATATAATTTCTTGTAACATCATGTACAATTTTTAGCATTTTACTTCAAGTGTACAAAACCGATTTTTAGTTCAAAATTTTAGCATATTAATAATTATGTTTTCATGATTATTCAAAAAAAGTTAAAGGGTGATATAATATGGGTTTATTGTGGAAAATCAATATTGAAAGACCTCTTGCCTACTATAAATGCGGTCAATTTGTAAGCACTGAGTGTTGGAAACATAAAGAAATGAAATTAACCAAGGACTTCGAAGTGATTATAGGTTTACAGGATTCTATTTTTATCCAATTAGATACCCTGCAATATGAAATCCAACCCGGTGATGTATTGCTTATTCCTCCTGGCATACCTTATTTCGGCTATAAGCCTTCACGAAAAGGTGCCAGTTTCTTTTGGTTGCATTTTTTCCCACGAATGGATGCAACAACATTTTCCAAGGAAAAATTGATTAATTATTTAATGGCTTCAAAAATTAATGTACATAAGGATGAGATCAATAATGCCATATTCTTGCCAATCTTTTTTCGTGTTACTCATACTGATAAGCCTTTTATTTTGATGAAGCAAGTTTTAGACATTGCCAATGGTTCTTACTATAGTACATTTTCTGTTGATTATGCTGTTACTGAACTATTAATTGAACTAACAGACCAATATAATAAGCAGCTACTACACAGTACCATCAATCCCAATGAAAATTCTTATAAGTTTGCTCAAATTTTAGAATGGATTCGGGTCAATATTTATCAAAACTTAAGTGTTCAAGAAATAGCCGACACATTTTCATTTAATGCTGATCATTTAACCCGTCTTTTCAAGAAAAATATTGGAATGAGTACAATCAAATATATAAACACTTTAAAGCTAAATAAAGCAAAAGAGCTATTATCAACAACCAGTAAGTCCATTAAAGAAATTTCCTACGAATTAAATTTTAAAGATGAAAAGTATTTTATGAAATTGTTCAAAAGCTATGAGGGAATTACACCAAGTAAGTTCAGGGATGCATATACAAATATTTATATTAATACCATTACAGTTGACCCCGAGATTCCAATTCCATCACATTTGTCAGCTTTTCTAAATAATTCGGATTCTAAAGAATCCTTTAAAATAAATAAGGATAACTCGTAATAAAACTTTGGAACATGCTTTGATACTCATATGACAAGTACATTTTTTTGTATAATACTGATTAAAAGTAGCTGTTATTTACACTGCTCCATATTGTTTCATACACCTTACAGCAAATATTATGAAAAGCAGCTTCAATATCCCTGCTCAAGGATAAATTAAAATCAAAACTTTTACCTTCTATCCCAACTATTACTCCTTCAACTGCCTTGTAGCTTTCAAGAGCTTTTATAAGGCTATACCCGTGTTGAGAAAACATGCTATGATCATGATTTAACCTATAAATATCCTTTAAACAATTAACCGTTACCGTTCCCGGTTCAATGCCAAACAAGGTTGCATCAATTATAATTATATAGTCCCCTTCTTCAATTTTGCCAAGACAATACTGAAAGTCTACCTCACCGATAATTACCTTAATACCACTTTCCTCTAAATTTTTACTTAGTTTTTTAATTACATGAATAGCCACTCCATCATCACCCATTAATCTGTTTCCGATTGCTATTACTTTTATGGACATATTATTATTTCCATGGGCTTAAACCTATCACTAACAATATGTGTAGCACAAGATATGCATGGGTCAAATGATCTTACAATTCTTCCTATTTCCACAGGCTGCTCTGGATTTTGAATTTCAGTACCTATAAGTGACTGTTCTATTGCTCCCCTTACTTCTTTTGAATCTGTAGGAGAACAGTTCCAGCCACTTGGAGTAATAATATTGTAATGATTTATCACCTTTTTTTCAATTGAAACCCAGTGAGCTAATGAGCCTCTTGTAGTATCTATAAGCCCACCTCCTCTTCTACTTTCTGGAATCTCATATTGTCTTTGTACTACTGGTTCAAAACTAACTCTTTCTAAAAGCTCTCCAATTATATCTATTATCTTTTTAGTCTCTAAAACTCTTGCAATCGTCCTATCCATCATAGATATTCTGTTAGGATAATTGCTACTTAAAATCATTCTGGCAAGGGGCCCTACCTCCATAGAATTGCCATTGTAGCGAGGTGCTTTAACAAAACTATAAGCTGGAGCTTTATCCATATCATCTTCTGTAAAATTGCCAAATGGATCACTTTGAACTGTTTCACCCATATACCACGAGTTATATATATTTTCTGTTATCTTCATTTTATCAAAGGGTAACACATTTTTATTAATAAAAACTGCTGGCTTTACATAAAAAACTTCATTATCCTTATAAGTATCAAATACCCCATAAGTCATCAAATTTCCATATCCCTTACCCATATTAAAATAATCTCCATAGTAATCTGCAATAATATTTACATCTTCCAACATCCTATTATTTATAAAAGCTTTTGTTTCGGAAACTAAATATTTTAAATTAATGAGATTAGATGCATTTATGGTTTCTGTTACCCCTCCAACAAAAATTCCATGATTATGTGGAGCCTTACCTCCAAGCACTGCCAACCCTTGATGAGCTAATCTACTAATCTTTATTGCCTCTAAGTAATCCTCTGAAATTTTCTTGTTTAAAGCTTTAGGCAGCCTTAAATCATATCCTCCTGCTGATGACACCGGCTGAATTTCTGGAGTAACTATAAAATCTGGCAAAGTATAAAGATAAAAATGTCTTATATGATTTTGTATAAACTCCCATCCATGAATAATGTCTCTTAGCATTTTACCATTTTCGTTTGGAAATACACTTAGTGCATCTTCAAGTGCAAGCGTTGATGCAACTGAATGAGCTGTTGAACAAATTCCGCATATCCTCTCAGTAAAATAAATAGCATCAAAAGGAGACCGTCCTAGTAGCATTTTTTCAAATCCTCTAAATAATAGTCCACTACTTTTAGCATCAACTACTTTGTTATTTTGGAGTTTCACTTCTATTTCCATAAAACCACTAATACGGGTTAATGGATTTACTTTTATCGTTCTACTCATTTATTCACCTTCAATTCTAAATTGCCCTTTTAATATTTTACAAATGGTTCCATACCATCTGGAAAAGCAAAATTAGCACAGCCTATGCATGGTGTATTGTCTCCAATAGGCCAATTGACACCACCATTCCATTTCATAGTTGGGCAGTCGGTTCTAGTAATTGGTCCCCTGCAGCCCAATTTAAACATACAGGTTTCTTCACCAAGGTTTTTGGCAAAGATTCCTTTGTTAAAGAATGACCTTCTAGGACACCTGTCATGAATTGTAACACCATAAAATAAAATTGGCCTATTACTACTATCAACTTCTGGTTTCCCCTTAGTAATTATATAGGCCACAGTTCCTATAACCCAGGCTGGGTTGCAAGGACATCCAGGAAGATTAATTACTTCTCTTTTTAGCACATTACTTAAATTAGTGCATTCTGAAGGATTGGGTCTAGCAGCTGAAATTCCTCCGCTAGAAGCACAAGTTCCTACTGCCAAAACATATTTAGCTCTTTCTCCCGCCATCTTAACTGCCTCTAAAGCAGTTATATCCTTATCTTTATATTTAGCTACAATATTATAGTTTCCATTATTTTTTAATGCTACAGCTCCATCTACTAGCAAAATAAATTCAGTTTCCAAGGTTCTTAAAAACTGTTCAAAAGCACTTTCTCCTTCTTCTGCCATTATGCTATTGTTATAGGTTAGATTTACCATTTCCCTAAGAAAAAAAGTCACATCAGGATTTGTTGCATTTAAAAGAGAAATAATATTGCCAGAACATCCTGTAGCCTCTAGCCATATAGCATTTATCTTACTATTTTCTCTTGTTTTTATGCTTCGGATAGCTTCATTAACTAAACTAAAGGCTGATAATTCCTTATGCTGTGCTAAAGGACATGTTTCTTTGCTTTTCAATTTATTGCCTCCATATAATTAATAAGAAAAATCTTAATAAATTATATCTGATTTTACACATATCACTTCATGTTTTTATGTTATGCATCACATATTTATATGAAAATAAATGGATACTTATAACTATTTTGCCTTATATTACCTTAGCTGCATACAAGCAATCTTTATCTGTCCACAGATAAGTAATATCAAAGATTTCCAAGCTTCTCAGATGTTATAATGATGAAAATAAAGAACGTTGCTACAATATACGTAGCCATGAGTAAAGAAAACTGGATGGCAAATACATTTGTGCCATTGATAAGTTTAGATACAAAAGAAATTGGATTTAAAACATCCCAAGAATTTAGCTTAAGGAACTTTCCAATATAAACAGCGTATCCACTAAGTAGCGAAATGATGAGTATAGCAATGTTTGATAAAGTCTTGCCTATTTTATATGCTATTAAATGATAAATTATCTTAAGGGACAATATGCCTATAATATTGCTCAAAACAACACCCATCAAAACATACATAGTGTTTATCCAAATTACTATACTTGTTGCATATGCATACATATTGGGATAGGCATACGAACTCATAGAAAAATCGGTTTTATCATAATGAATAAAACCTGCCACCATATATGGAGTATTAGGATATAATAATAACCACACTATATATTTGAAAAAGACTGCTATAGCTTCATAATTGAGTATAATTTATCATACCAATGCATAATGAATGCACGTTTGAAATGCTTCAAAATTTCCATGTATATCTGCTAATACTGTAACATCCATAGTGTTCCTGGTTTCTAAAATCGTGACAAATCGATTTTTCACATTATAAATGTGGTGGCGTCACAGGATTCAACCACTTGGGTTAATACTTTTGTATTAAAACTCCATAAACTTTCGTTAGCCTTGAATAACTATGGTATTCAAGTACAACAGAGTTAAAGCTGTTAGCAATCCCTATAAAAAGTAATTATATATATATGTCCGACTTTCACTACGTGTCTTTGCGACATATTTACTTTTCACATATAGTATTATCCTTTATCTTGCCTTTTATTCACAAATTACCACAAAAACCAGGGTTACCTCCCTTCAATTTGTTTCTTTTTATTCAATTTTGTCATTACTTTTTCAAGCAGCTGTCACCTCCTCTATTCGATATATTATAAGGTGCCTATAGACATAATAAAAGATGCCCCTAGGGCACCTTCAAGTACTTTTTTATTTTTTTGCTACAAAAATCCCAGCATCTTTCGTAACATAAAATCCAAGCAAGGTTTTCTGCTTAACATATGTTTTAAAATCATTGTATTGATCTACTATAAACTGATTTTGATTTCCATGACAGGATAAAATATACGATATTAGTGGTTCTGCTTCTGTTACCAATAGTGAGTCCTCATATTGTTTCCACTCTACTTTTGAAAATCTCGGTTTTAGAATATCACTACCGTTTTCTTTTCCATAGCGATCATATAAATGATCAGATGAAAGAACAATTCGTTCATCAAATTTAGTTACTAATTCGCTTATTTCTTTCATATGCTTTTTTCCGTAAGTTGCAGATATTAACTTACCTTTGGGCTTTAGCACACGAACTATTTCATTACAAGCTTTTTCGATATCTGCACAATAAAACAATACATGATTTGCAATCACCAAATCAAATTCTGAATCTAAAAAAGGCAACTTCTGACAATCACAGCTTACATAAGAAAATTGTTTTCTTTCTCGACCTATTCTACGTTTTACATCTCGAATCATTCCACTCGATATATCAGAAAGCGTTACTGAAATTTCTTTTGGAATGTCACAATCTAACCAAAGAGATCCATCTCCACAACCAATCTCTAGTATTTTCATATGATCTTGCATTTTTAGCTGTTCAAATATCCAAGGAAACCATCCATACTGATTATGAGAATACTTATTATGTAGTTGAATTCTTGCTAAGATATTTGAAGCATTCTTATATTGATTTCTTAAACTAGTTTTCATTCCAGTTAAATTAATTATTTCCAACATTTGAGATCAGTTAATATCATTTAATGAAAATCCAAGATACTTAAGTAGTAATATTTGTTGTAGTCTTCCTAAGTCCTTGTTCGTATAGTAACGCGCACCTGAATCAGAAAGTAAAGAAGGTTTCAAAATATTCTTTTCATCGTAATAGCGAAGAGTTTTTTTTGTTATACCCGCTAGCTTTGCAAATTCACCTGATGAATAATAACCATTTATCTTCACTTCATTACTCCTTTCTGAAATCCTTGTTATCTATATTCATTTCTTTATTAGTTAAACACTCGCCAATACCCTTGGCACAGGTAATTTATCTTGCAACCATTCCATAATCTGATATTCATGTTCTGCTTCTTCGCTTATAGTTTGTATTTTAAGTATTTTATCAGCAAATATGATAACTGTTGAATCTGACATGCCAACATTATCATAGGAAAAGCTTTCATTTCCAATCATATTTTTAATTTTATCCGGCAAAATGAACATACATTATCTTATCCTTCCAAATAATTATTCGCTTTCATCCACTGTATTGATTTTCTTAAAGCATCAATTGTTTTTGTTTCTACTACACACCGACAGTTATGCAGCTTTGCTAAGTTTAACCGCCCATTGAGGTCAATTTCACCTGTTCCAAGTGTCAAATGATCCGACTTATTGTTACCATCATGAATATGAAAATGTTCTAACCGTCTCTCGTGTTTTATAATAAAAGCTTCATCCTTGTTATCACAGGAATTTGAATGACCTATATCCCATGTTAATGCAAATACATTACTTTGTAATAGCAGTTCGATTGCCTCTTTTTCATAATCCGTAAATCCATCTGTATTCTCAATACAAATATGGATATCGTCATGACCAATCGTCTGTTCACACATATCACTGAAAATACTTATACTTTCAAGATAAGAATCCTTGTACGTCTCAAATAGCTTCACTTTTCTATCTGGCAATGTAAAATGAACCCCGTGATTCATATGCATATTAAGTATTGGCATCTCTAGTTTCTTTGCTACGTGAATCGTTCGTTCCACGGTTTCCATATATGCTTTTGCCACAAGTGGATTAAAATCACTAATATTCAGATTTTCATCTAAATGTATTGTATAAAATAATTGATACTTATCTTTTAATCCTTTCAGTTCTTCTAGCTTTTCCAGATTTTTCAACTGATACTGAGGCAGATTCATATTTAGTTCTACAAAATGCAATCCTAATTCCTGACATAACACCATGGTTTCTTCTAACCCATTTAATTCTATTAATGTTGGCATTCCAAATATCATAAATATCACTCCATTCTGATGTACGAATCAAAATACTTCTCTTGAAAATCAATTTGTTTCCGAATCTCTTCCTCAGAATATGTCATACTATCTGGGCAAACCACCCATTTATCTTCAACATCATCATTTCTATGTACTACGGCAATAATTTTTCCCCTAAATGCATCTACTGGAACATCGATTCCTAAAATATATGCATCTTGTTCCTCGCCATCTGGAGCCATAATACCCTCAACGTAGCCATAATTGATGGGATAATACATATCCTTATGCTTCAGATGATAATAACCAAGTGGTCTGTCTACGGTAACCGTAACCACTTTACCTATCATGGATTCCTCTTTCGGTTTATCCGCCCACGCTTTTCCTTTGAATTCTTTTTTTATGTGAAAGTGCTCCTGTTTTCTCACAAGGTTTTCCCCATCAAAATCAAGCTGAATTATGTAAGGCATCCAGTCTATAATTCTTAAAAACGAATCACAGTTATATTCTCTGTCATAGTAATTTAATATTGTACTTAATGCTGTTCCATGAGTTCCTATTAAAATTGATGTATCCACACTCTTATTTTGATTTTCTATGAGTATATCTGTCAAAGCAGCAATATTTCTTTCCTGAACCATTGCAAGGGATTCGCCACCCTCTTCATGAAAATTATGATTTTCCCATCGCATCCGAAACATCCCATGATTATTTCCATCTGGTCCTTTTTCTCTTTCCCTGAAACGTTCATCGATGTGTATTTCCTTATCAAAATATGTTGCACTATCTGCAATTGTATCGATACTTCGTTTATATTGCAAAAGTCAATATAAAAATGTAGGTTTTATACAAAATAAATATGTATGAAAACCTACATTTTTATTTTGTATTTTATGATGCATCTTCAGTCATATGCTGCATCTGTTCCTTAAGTCTGTATGAC
>JAJXWJ010000164.1 GCA_021781655.1 Bacillota bacterium
TACAAGGTTGATAGGTCAGAGGTGTAAGTATGGTAACATATTTAGCTGACTGATACTAATAGGTCGAGGGCTTGACCAATATTAAGTTGTAATACATTTTAATTATATGCAATTTTGAAAGAATAAAGTTCTTTCAAAATTGAAGTGATTGTGAAATCACTGAAAATAAAGTATAAGCGATAGATTAGAGTTCTTTTTTCTAAGGAAACTCGACTCACATTTGTTCGCTGAGTACAGTTCATTAAGCCAAATCAGAGATTTGGAATGAACTAGCATCTCGTGATGATGGCATAGAGGTAACACTCCTTCCCATTCCGAACAGGAAAGTTAAGGTCTATAACGCTGATGGTACTGCATGGGAGACTGTGTGGGAGAGTAGGAAGTTGCGAGGTAAGATGGCTCGATAGCTCAGTCGGTAGAGCAGAGGACTGAAAATCCTCGTGTCACTGGTTCGATTCCAGTTCGAGCCACCATAATGGCGCTATAGCCAAGTGGTAAGGCAGAGGTCTGCAAAACCTTTATTCCCCAGTTCAAATCTGGGTGGCGCCTCCAAAGAAGCCTTGAAATGTATATTTCAAGGCTTTTTTTGTTTTATAAATTACAAATTTAATAATTAATAATGATATAAGAATATAGAAATTAAATATTAAAAAATTAGAGATATTATGTAAAAAAGATATGTTATCTAAACATATCTTTCTTATATAATATAAATGCGACGAAACCACAAACTACTAATGTTAGTCCCATAACTATTAAAAATGCATTGGGATCTTCAGGAGATAATGGTAAGGCTATATTCATTCCAAATATTCCACCTACTATTGTAGGTATAGCCATAAGTATTGTAACTGAAGCAAGGATTTTCATTACTATATTTAAATTATTAGATATTACTGAAGCAAAAAAATCCATTGTACTAGCTAGTATATTGCTATAAATTTCAGTCATTTCTATAGCTTGTTTATTTTCAATTATTACATCTTCTAAAACGTCTTTGTCTTCTTCGTATTTTTGCATTAATTCTAATTTTAACATTTTTTCCAAGGTGACTTCGTTGGCTTTTAGCGATGTAGAGAAATACACAAGAGATTTTTCTAAAGAATGTAGTTGAATAAGTTCTCTATTTTTCATTGATTTATGTAGTCTTTTTTCAATCATTAAGCTTTTCTTATCAATTTGTCTTAAATATAATAAATAATATGTTGAGATCCTATTTAAGATTTGCAGTGTAAATCTTGATTTTTTGAAAGTAAAAAATGATTTGATTTTATCATTAGCAAAGTCTGTTAATATTTTGCTGTTTTTTAAACACACGGTAATTAATTGCTTTTCAGTATGTATTATTGATAATGGATATGTATCGTAAGTTAGCGAATTGTCCTCCATTTCAGTAAATGGAATATCTACTATTATTAACAGTGAATCATCTTCAATATCAATACGTGAAGTTTCTTCATCATCCAAAGATGCTTTCAAAAATTCAAGAGACACTCCAGTTTTTTTTGATATTAATATTAATTCCTCCTCAGATGGAGCAACTATGTTTATCCAGCATCCATTTTCTATTGTATCAATTGATTTTAAAGCAGGATTGGATTCACTTTCACTTTTATATATTTGAATCAATTTAGGCACCTCCCCAAAATTCTAACTAAGTAATATTATACTATTATGAGGTCGTTTGTAAACATAGATGATTTTAGGAGTAGGTAAATTTTTTGTTCAGCCTTACTTCAAATTTTTTGTGAATTTAGCCAGAAATAATCATTAATAATGTTAGTTTATTATCTTTTTTATAAATAAAAATAAAAATCTATAAAGAAAGTTTCCTTATAGACTTTTAAATAATAGATCTTTATTTTTTTTGTTTATCAAAAAATTCAGATCTAACTTCATCAAGTAAAGATTTATTTTGAATTAAATCTATAGCAGTTGATGAGAGTGCTGCAGCTGTAATATTACATTGTTTTAATGCGAAAGGAGACAGTGTCGCTTTTGCAAAATCCTGACTTCCGTATTTAATAAAATCATCATCTGTTATAGAGATATATGGATGTATGCAAGGAACTTTGTGACTTACATCTCCCATACTTAACCCAGCATATATATCCTTTGGAGGGCAAATATTTATTATACCATTTTCTTTTAGGTTATGACTAAAGAGTCTATTTAATGTACGATTTGTTATTAGTTCCTTGCTTGGAGGTTCATATAAGAAAAATTTATTAGGTATATCAATTAATTTAGTTACATAATTAGCGATTTTTTTAATTTTATCATAAGCATAATCTGCGTCTTTGGTATTAGAAGCACGTATGCAGAATTTAATCTCTGAATCAGATGGTAATAATAATGTAGTATACCCACCATTTGAGATTACTGAATTTATTTCTAAGTTGTCTGGAAATCCCTTTTTTATAGAATTTAGAATATTAAAGGTTAATAAAACAGCATCCAAAGAATTATAAGAATTCTTGTTTAAAAAAGATAGTTTACGTTCACTTTCAAATTTAATGCCTAATGGAATAATTGCAGAAGATGATCCGCTTTCACAAGTTGAAGTATCAGGATGAGCTAACATTGCTACATCTATATCATCAAATACACCTTGCTTAACCATTGTTGCTTTAGTTCCACCTAGATATTCACCAGGACATCCTATTAAAATTACAGAACCTTGGAGCTCATCAATGATATTTCCCAAAGCAAGAGTAGCTGCAACTGAAATAGCAGTAACCATATTATGTCCTGTAATATGGCCCTCATCGTTTACGGCATCATATTCACATAAATAACATATCTTAGGGTGACCTGTTCCTTTTATAGCTATGAAGGAATTTTCTATATTTAAGAAGTTTTTTTTGACTTCAAAATTATACTTATGTAGTAGGTCGCAAATATATTTTGAGGATTTTACTTCTTTATAGCTTTCTTCAGGGTTTTCGTATAAATAAGTACACAAGTCTCTAATATCATCATTACAAGTAGATAGAAATGAAATAATTTTATGTTTCATAAATTTTATTTCTTACTTTTAAAACCTGCAGAAACAAATAGCTATATCTTGTATATAGTACATGTTTTGCTTTGTTTTACAGTAAGTTCTCCTTTCCTATATGAATTTTTATTGTTAACATATTAATAGCTAGTTTAAAATACCGAAATTATAAATACTTCAAATTATAGAATAATAAGTTTACTTTTTATATATTATTGTTACCAATGATTAAAAAAATATATGGTTTAAAATAAATTAATATAACCATTATCAATTGTATTAAAATCAATGAATATGGCAATAATTCCATAAGGGTTAAAAAATGGTAGTGTAAAAAATATATGAAAAATCAGTCTGACTACCATTTAATGTTAACTGATGTTCGCCAGTTGCCCTTGACACACCTAAAGATAAATGGTCTTAGGCAGTTAAGGACGGGTGAACGATAA
>JAJXWJ010000075.1 GCA_021781655.1 Bacillota bacterium
GGTTATGATACTTCTTTATTAGTTAAATGCAACGATAACTAATACCAGTTTCTTAATAATGTAAAAAAAAGGTTTTTAGGAACCTTTAATTAAGGTCGCCTCAAATTTCACTTTATTTTTCACTCTTATCCTCCTATAATCAGCCTCTTGATTAAATTTAATGGATAAAAAACTACAATAAAAAAGCTGCCGATAAAGACAGCAAAAAATCTAAAATATATTAGATAATGCCGTAGTTTTGTTTATAGACAGGAGGCTTTCGAACTGTCTTAGCACATTTTATCAAAAATATTAAAAAGTATCAATAAAATAGTTGAAAAATATTAATATTAGATTAAAATATATTGATAATAGTAAATTAAGGAGAAAAAATATGAGTGTTCACATGAAACAAAAAAGAATCAATATTGCTATGAGTAAAGAAAAAGCAGATTTAGTTATAAAAAATGCAAATATTATAAATGTATTTACAAAGGAAATTGTAAGAGGAGATATAGCTATATGTAGCGACCAAATTGTAGGTATAGGAAATTATAGAGGAGTACAAGAAATCGATGCTAAAGGTAAATTTGTTTGCCCTGGGTTAATTGATAGCCACGTTCATATCGAATCTACTATGGTTACTCCTTCAGAATTTGCAAAGGCCGTTATACCTCATGGAACAACTACAATAATTGCAGACCCTCATGAAATTGCAAACGTATGTGGAATAAATGGAATTAGTTTTATGTTAAATCAGTCTAAGGATTTGCCAATGAATATATTTTATATGATGCCTTCCTGTGTTCCAAGTACCCCTTTTGAAAATAACGGTGCAGATTTAAATTCGGAGCTAATTAAAAGCTTTTTATCAAATGAAAGCATTTTAGGTCTTGGAGAGGTTATGGATTATCCTTCGGTTATTAATGGCGATAAAAAGATGCTTGAAAAAATAGATTTATTTGATGACAAAATTATAGATGGTCATTCTCCTTCTCTTTCAGGAAAGGAACTTAATGCATATAGAGCTGCTGGAGTTATAACTGATCATGAATGCTCTACAGTTTCAGAAGCAATTGACAGACTGAGACTAGGAATGTATGTACAAATTCGTGAAGGCTCTGGAGCAAAAAATTTAGAAAACTTGATAACTGGGTTGTTGGACAAAAAAATAAATTTGGATAAATGTATTTTTTGCACCGATGATAAGCATTTAGAGCATATTAAAACGGATGGGCATATTAGTTATAATGTGAAAAAGGCCATAAAGCTTGGTGTAAAACCAATTGATGCTATATGTATGGCAACAATAAATTCAGCAGAGTGTTATAAACTAAAAAGGCTTGGAGCTATTGCACCAGGATATTCAGCAGATTTAATTATTTTAGATGACTTAGAAAATTTTATAGTTAATTCTGTTTTATATAGAGGTAAAACTGTTTTTGAAAAAGGCAAACTTATAGCTGAAATCAAGACTAAAATTGATGACAAGAACGTGTTTAATACTGTAAGAATACCAAAGGTTGATGAAAAATCCTTAGAAATCAAAATAAGTGGTGATGAAGCTTTTGTAATAAAATTAAATGAAAAAGAATTGATTACGAAAAAGGAAAAGGTAAAAGTTAAAGTTGTTAATGGAGTTTTTGTACCAGATAACAAATATTCTAAAGCTGCAGTAATTGAAAGACATAAAGCTATAAATAATATTGGACTTGGAATTATTTCTAATTTCAACATCAAAAATGGAGCAATTGCAAGTACGGTAGCACATGATTCTCATAACTTAATCGTAGTAGGTGACAATGATTTAGATATGTTAATAGCAATAGAAGAGCTTAAAAGGGTGGAAGGAGGATACACTGTTGTTAGTAATGGTGAAATTAAAGGAACTTTAAAGCTTCCTATTGCAGGGATAATGAGTGATAAACCATCAGAAGAGGTTATGAAAATTTTAAATGTAATGCTAATGGAAGCAAAAAAATTAGGCATTAATGAAAATGTTGATCCATTCATAACTTTATCATTTTTGGCATTACCGGTAATTCCAGAAATAAGAATTACCGATAAAGGATTATTTGATGTAACAAAGTTTAAGTTTGTAAATATATTTTAATTGAAATTTTATTGTTTTTGAAATAAAATTATATAGACAAAATACTATTAGAGGTGAAAAGATGAGTACAATTGCAGGAAGCGGATGTGAAATATTAATTCCTACATCCGAAAGAAAACCGCTTAATGAGATAGAAAGAAGTATAATAAAAAGATATAGAAAGGTTTTATGGACGAAGTTTATAAAAGCTATAAAAGATTTTAAGCTAGTGGAAGATGGGGACAAAATTGCAGTAGCAATCTCAGGTGGAAAAGATAGTCTTTTAATGGCAAAAATGTTTCAAGAACTCCAAAAACATTCTCCTATAAAATTTGAATTAGAGTTTATAGCAATGGACCCTGGCTTTCATGAAAGCAATAGAGAACTTCTTTTAAGTAATTGCCAGTATTTGAATATACCAGTTAAGTTTTTTGAATCTGGAATATTTGAAATCGTGGACAAGGTTGCACAAGATTATCCTTGCTATTTATGTGCAAGGATGAGAAGGGGTTCTCTTTACAATAAGGCTAAAGAACTAGGTTGTAATAAACTTTCCTTAGGTCATCATTTTAATGATGTTATAGAAACTACAATGCTAAATGTGCTTTATTCAGGAAACTTCAAAACAATGAAGCCAAAGCTTAAGTCTACAAATTTTGAAGGTTTAGAGCTAATAAGACCTCTTTACTATATTGAAGAGGAAAATATAAAAAAATATACTAGAAATAATGGACTTACAGTTATGAACTGTGGATGTATCGTAGCTGCACAAAAAACCTCCAGTAAAAGAAAAGAAGTTAAAGATTTAATAGCTGAATTAAAGAAAAATTTTAATGAAGTAGATAAATCAATTTTTCAAGCTGGACAAAATGTAAATCTAGATTCTATTGTTGGATGGGAAAAGAAGGGTAAAAAGTACTCCTTTTTAGATATATACGATGAAGAATAAGAAAGTTGAATTTTAAGTAATTATTTGTAAGGGGAGCCGCTAAATTTAGGGCTTCCCTATTTTATTTTTTAATTTTTATAGTTTTGGTGAAACTTTTTATTACGATAACGTGTATAGATATGTAGATTAAAAAAGGAGGGATGATTTTGGAAGTTAGTAAAAGATTAATTGAACAGTGCAAAAAGATGGACAAATCATCCTTGATTGAGCTTTTTAAAATGTACGAAAAATATTTATATACTATATGTTATAATTATTGTCAAAACGAACAGGATGCTCTTGATATTGTTCAAGAGGTATACATAAAGGTTTTAAAAAATATACAGAGCTTTGATGAAAGATATCCTTTTAATCCATGGATTAGAAAAATTGCAGTAAATACATGTATAAATAGTGCAAGGGGAAAAAATAAAACTGTCATATCTTTAAATAGTGAACTTTCGGATGGAGGTTCAGTTTCAGATTTGATAGCCTCTGAAGAAAATATAGAAAACGATATTGTAAATAAAGATATTAACAAAATAATCATGAAAAGTATAACAGCTCTACCGGAAAATTATAGATTAATAATTTCACTAAGATATTATGAAGATTTAAGTTATGAGGAAATAGCTAGGCTTTTATCAAAACCGCTGGGTACAGTAAAGACGGAAATATACAGAGCAAAAGCTATGCTTAAAAAAAGTCTTAGAGATGAATTGGAGGTAGTATAATGAATTGTAAACTAGATAAAAATTTATTATATTCATATGAGGACAAGACAATTGAACCACTAGAAAAAATATTTGTTGATGAACATCTAAAATATTGTGAGGAATGTAGAGAAGAACTTGATTTTATTAAGCTAATGGATAAAGAGCTTGTTAATTGCAAGTTAGATATTGAAGCTCCTGAGAGGCTTTCAGTTATATCAGAACTTATTGTGGAAAATTTTTTAGCAGAAACAGTTGGACATAAAAGAGCCTATGGTATAAAAGAATACTTTAAAGATGCTACCATAGTAAGCAAAGCCATAGTCAATTCATCAAAGCTTAGTTATTCCAATCCTGTAAATAACTATATAAAAGATAAAATATTTAAATCAGCAAAAGTAGCAGTGAGCCCTATAAATAAATATTACAAGAAAAAGCTTAAAGAAGTTAATATTTTTAAGATACTGAAGGTAGGTTGATGCTATGTTTGTTTTATTTTATATATTAAAGGCTATAATAACTATCGTTGTAGTAATAATAGTATTAACATTGTTATTACTAATTACAAATTTTAATTACAAGCTTAAAGTAAATATTAATGAAGAAATAACAGGATTTTTTAAACTTGAGTTTTTATTTAATATATTAAAAATTGAAGCTGAAAAATTAGAGCAATTTCCAAAATTAAAATTTTATATTTTGAAGCTCAAAGTATTTTCAAAAGAGATAAATTTCAGCAATGTGAAAAAGGATAAAAAAGTTAAAGAAAAGAAAAAAGCTCTGAAGAATGAAAAAGATAAAAAAGGGAAAATGAAAAAATTCTTAGACAAGTATTTTCTTAATAAGACAAAAGAATTTTTTATTGAAATCTTAAATATAATTAAACCAAATAAGTTTGAGATTAAAGGTGTATATGGTTTTGAAGATCCATTCATTACAGGCATAATTTGTGCAATTATTCCGCTTATACCTTTTGGAGATATCAAAATAAATCCGAATTTTGAAGATGATGACACGGACATTACCATAGTAGCTCATGGAAAGATTAGCATAATAGTTATTGGATATAAGGCTTTAAGACTTATTTTAGATAAAAAAATAAGAAAAATAATATTTTCTAAAAACTAATGAAACAAAATAATTAATATGTGTGTATTAGTAGGTATAACAAGTAAAAAATAAAAATTAAAATATTAGGAGGATTTTTTTATGGACAATTCAGGAACTGTAACAGAAAATTTAGAAACTTTATTTGGCAAATTGGAAAAATTTTTAAAGACAGAAACAGTGGTAGGTGAGCCAATAGTTATTGGAGAAACAACCTTAGTTCCAATTATAAGTGTTATGTTTGGCTGTGGAACTGGCGGTGGAGAAGGAGGAGATAAAGGAGTATCTGGAAAAGGCTCAGGTGTTGGTGCAGCTGCAAGAATTAGTCCAAATGCAATATTAGTAATCAAAAAAGATGAAGTGACTATGCTTCCAGTGAAGGGTAAAACCAATTTAGATTCACTCATCAATATGGTTCCAGAAATAGTTTCAAAAATCAATTTTGATAAATGCAAGAAAGATGAAAAGGCTTCAGAAGAATAATAAAAAAATTGGCACTCAGTATGAATAATAACTGAGTGCTAGTTTTTTTTCCCAAAGACGTAAAGAACTATAAAAAATTAACGAAATGATATATAAGAATACTTATTCTTTATGGGGGGGGGATATTATGAAAATATTGAAGAATAACACTATGCAATTAAAAAGAAAATTAAATATATACAGTGATTTCATTGTAAATATAAATGGAAAAAAGACCAGCAAATCTAAACAATTAGCTTTCCTAAATTCAATTATAAATAAAAATAAACAAGTTCAACAATCAATTGACGATGTAAAATTAAGTAATTACAAAACTTTAATGAATTTAAACGAGCAAGAGTACAATAAAGTTGTAAGCATAAAAAAATTTTGTGAAGATAATAAGTCTACGTTGTCACAATGGGTTGGGATAAGCAGTGATTTGGATCAAATCTTATCGGGGAATACTAGTTATGTTCTTGAAAATTTGGATTATGCACATGTTGATAAGGATATTAGCAATCTTAAAGAGTCGATAGTATATGATGACATTTCAGGATTAAAGCAATATTATACTGATAATTCAGATGCTAGCACAACTTTTGCTAACGTAAGAGCTTCTGAGGGTAAAGCTTCTGAGTATGACCCAAACAACTTGACTGGTGAAAAAAAAGGTGACATTAGTTTATTAGACTACTTAGATATGTCCTATAAGGATTTATTTAAAATTGATCAATCAATTAAAGGTTTTAAAAAATATAGTTCTGACCAATTGGATGAATTGGAAAAAAATATAAGTAGGATGAATAATTCATTTAATCAAAATAAAACTATTCTTGATAATATTAAAGCTAAAAATAGTGAATTACATATTAAAAATAAAAAGTAAAGGGTATTATAAACTTTTTGTTGAAAATAACAAATCAATATCTTATAATGATAATAACAACCATGAAAAGGAATAGTATACATAAGTTGAATTTTAGAGAGCTAGGTGTTGGTGTGAACTTGGTATTTGGTTATGTAGAAAGCAGCCTTGGAGTTTCTAATCGAGAAAGAAGGAAAATCCTTCATAAGAAAAGACGTGTCCTCACGTTATAGAGGAGGAAATTAAATTTGATTTCTTTTATGAGAGAGAGTCTATGACTCTAATTAGGGTGGTACCGCGATAACTTCTTCGTCCCTTTGTTGGGATTAAGAGGCTTTTTTTATTTTCAAAAATAAATTTAGGAGATGGTTTTTATGGAAGAGATTCTAGAGATTATTGAAAAAAATAGCAAATACACAAATGCGGAAATAGCTAAAATGGTGGGCAAATCTGAAGAAGAAGTTGATAGAATAATTAAAGATTATGAAAAAGAAAGTGTTGTTTTAGGGTATCCTGCATTAATAAATTGGGAAAAAACAAGTAGAGAAAGTGTTTTAGCATTAATAGAGGTTAAAGTTACGCCACAAAGGGGTGAAGGCTTTGATAAGGTTGCAGAAAGAATATATAAATTTCCAGAGGTAAAAGCATGCTATTTAATGTCTTCAGGAGGTTTTGACTTAACTGTAATAATTGAAGGAAAGAGTATGAAGGAAGTAGCACTATTTGTTGCAGAAAAGCTTTCTATTCAAGAAAGAGTTTTAAGTACATCTACTCATTTTGTACTTAAAAAATATAAAGATAAGGGTATTATATTTGAGGAAAAACCAAGAGATGACAGGGAGGATATATTTATATGATTTTAGAGGATATGATAAAATCAAATGTTAGAAATATGCCTCCTTCAGGTATAAGAAAATATTTTGATTTAATAAATGAGATGACAGATGCAATTTCCTTAGGGGTTGGCGAACCAGATTTTTTAACGCCTTGGAATGTATGTGAAGCAGGAATTTATTCCTTGGAAAAGGGGCATACCCATTACTCATCAAATGCAGGTTTTTTAGAATTAAGGGAAGAAATATCTAAATATCTAGGAAGAAAATACTCACTTAAATACGATCCGAAAGAAGAAATAATCGTAACTGTAGGTGGAAGCGAAGGAATAGATATAGCACTTAGAGCTTTATTAGGTCCTGGTGACGAAGTAATAGTACCGGAGCCAAGCTTTGTTGCATATAAAGGCTGTGCTGCTTTTACTGGTGCTACTGTAAAAGAATTAAACCTTAGAGCAGAAGATGAATTTAAGCTTACTGCCGAGCTTTTAGAGAGTGCAATTACAGATAAAACAAAGGTAGTTATAATTCCTTTTCCAAACAACCCAACAGGTGCTGTTATGAATAGAGAAGAATTATCAAAGATTGTTGATGTTCTTAAAGATAAAGATATTATAGTGATTTCCGATGAGATATATGCAGAACTCACTTATGATGTAGAGCATGTTTCTATAGCAAGTTTTAAAGAAATGAAGGACAGGACAATTTTGATAAATGGTTTTTCAAAGAGCTATGCTATGACAGGTTGGAGATTAGGTTATGTTTGTGGAAATGCCGTTTTAATAGAAGCTATGAAAAAAATTCATCAATATGCTATTATGGCTTCTCCAACTACTGCTCAATATGCTGCAATAGAGGCACTAAAAAATGGGGATGCTTCTGTAGTGGAAATGGTAAAGGAATATAACAGGAGAAGAAAAGTAATGGTTAGCAGTTTTAAAAATATGGGTTTAGAATGTTTTGAGCCATTAGGGGCATTTTACGTGTTTCCATCAATTAGAGCTACTGGATATACCTCTGAGCAGTTTTGTGAACAATTGCTAAAAGAAGAAAAGGTGTTAGTGGTGCCTGGAAATGCTTTTGGACAATGTGGTGAAGGCTTTATTAGAGCATGCTATGCTTCTTCTATGGAGGACATACTTGAAGCTATGAAACGAATAGAAAGATTTGTCAATAAGGCAAAAAGGTAAAAGATAAAAGTGAAGAGAGTATTCTCTTCACCTTGTCTTTTTCTGAGGTTTATTTATATTATCTTTTATAACTCCTTTAAAAATCGCCTTTTCTTGAATTTTAATATTAAAAGCTTTTTCATATTTCTTTAAAGCGGCTATTTCAAATTTATTTACTATAGAAACAGAAGTTCCATTTAAATTGTTTCTTCCGCATCTTCCTGCCCTATGTAAATATTCCTTTGGATCTTCTGGTAAATCTAAATTAAAAACATGAGTTAAGCCTTTAATATCAAGTCCTCTTGCAGCTAAGTCAGAGGCAACTAAGATTTGAATTTTTCCGTTTCTAAAGTTTTCTAAAGCTTTTTTTCTATCTTCTTTAGATGCCGTTCCGAATAAAGAAAAAGTACTTATATGATGAAAATTCAAC
Organism: Bacillota bacterium; assembly: GCA_021781655.1. Taxonomy (GTDB): domain Bacteria; phylum Bacillota; class Clostridia; order Clostridiales; family Clostridiaceae; genus JAJXWJ01. The sequence continues at coordinate 8,582 of JAJXWJ010000075.1, forward strand.
TTTGCTTCTAATATTTCAATTTCATCTCTTTTATTAATAAAAACTATAGCTTTTTTAGGTTTAATAGCTGCAATTAATTTTCTTAAAACTAATATTTTATCTCTTTGTTCTGTTTCAAAATAAATGTGTTCAATATTTTCCCCAACAGTAATTTTGTTTTCTATAGTAATAATTTTAGGCTCTTTAGTAAAAGATTTAGCAATTTCAATTGTTTTTTCGTTAATTGAAGCAGAAAAAATCATAATTTGTCTTTCTTTAAGTGTAGTTTTAATTACATCCTTAACTACAGATAAATTGTTAGGGTCCAAAAGTTTATCGCCTTCATCAATAACTATTGTTTTAACTGTGTGAGCACTAATTTTTTTCTTCTTAATGAGTTCCAAAATTCTACCGGCAGAACCAACTATAATATGAGGCTTTGTTTTTAATTTTTCTATTTGTCTATTTATATTTGCTTCACCAATTATTGCTGTTGAAGTTAGGTTAAGTTCACTATTAACTGATAAAAGTTCAATTTCCCTTTGAATTTGCATTACGAGCTCATGAGTTGGAGCCAAAATTATAGCTTGCATTTCTCTTTTAGAGCAATCTATTTTTTCAAAAATCGGTAAAAGATAAGCGAGAGTTTTTCCACTACCAGTTTGAGAGCAACCAATAACATCTAGATTTTTAAGTGCTATAGGTAAAACTTCCTTTTGAATATCTGTTGGTATAGTTATACTACTTTTTTTTAAACCATCTATTATATTATTATTTAGTCCTAATTCATTAAAAGAAATTGACATAAATACACATCCTCTATTATAAAATTCAACTAATTTTATACTTTCATTGGCATTTTGTCAAATAGGTTGATATAATTATTAAAAGATAAATAAAAAGGATGGTATTATAATGAAGAAAATTGCTATATTAGGGCCTGAAGGAACCTTCAGTGAAATTGCAGGAAGAAAATATATTGATAGTATTGAAGATGAAATGGAAATTGTTTTTTATCCTACCATTACGAAGGTTTTTAATGCAATTGGCTCTGAATGTGATAAAGGAATAATACCTATGGAAAATACTTTAGATGGATATGTTCAGCTAAGCTTGGACTTATTATCAAAAACAGATTTAAAAATAATAAAAGAATTTGTTCTACCAATACAATTTTCTTTTTTAGGTAATATAAAAACCATTGAGCAGCTAGAGAGGGTTTATGTTCAATTTAAAACTCAAGGTCAATGCGTAAACTTTTTAGAAGGACTTAATAATCCTAAAGTTATCATAACAGAAAGTAATGGAGAATCTTTTCAAAAGGTAAAAATAGGTTTAGACGGTGAAGGAGCAATTATTCCTAGTTACATATTAGAAAGGGTTAAGGATATTCCTTTTATTATAAACAATGTAACAGATTCTAAAGAAAATGAGACTAGATTTATTGTACTATCAAAAGAAAGTGAAAACTACGAGGAAAATAAAAACTATAAAACTTCCTTAGTAATAATGGATGCAGTCTATAATAAACCTGGAGCATTGTCCAAAATTTTAAATGAGTTTGCAGCAAATAATATAAATTTAACCTCTATAGTTTCAAGGCCCACTAAAAGAGAGCTTGGGAAATACTATTTTTTTATAGATATTATTGGACACAGCACTCATGATAGCAATGTAAAAAAAGCTGTAGACATAATAAATGAGCAAAATCTCATTAAAATATTAGGCTCATATACTTCCATTTAAGTAAATAAAATTATTTTGAAATGACAAAAAAAATATGTTAGAGTATAATAATTAAAGACTAAAAATTTTGGAGGGTGTAAAGTTGCCATGAAAAAAATTAATGAAATTTTTAGCGATTATAAATTGAGCGGAAATATTAATACGGCTGTTGTAGAGTCAGTTACTTTAAGCAAAAAGAGTAAAATCCTGACTATGCAAATAAGTTCAGATAAATATATTGAAATAAACGAATTTACTGAATTAAAAAAGTTTTTATTGAAAAGATTTTCTCTTGAAGATTCCGTTATTTCAGTAAATTACACAGAAACAGCCAATAAAAAACCTATTGAAGAAGAAATAAATAATATAATCTTTACATTAATAGAAAAATGTCCGGTTTTAAAAACTGTAGTAAATAATAGTGATTATGAAGTTAACAAAAACAACATAAGCTTTAACTTTAAAATTGCAGTATCAAATTTTTTGAAGGCAATGAATTATGACAAATTAATTAGTACAGCAATAAAAAACTTTTATGGTACTACATATAACATTCAGTTTGTTGACAACATAAGCAGTGAGGAATTGGCTTTTAATGAAGAAATGAGATATAAGGAAATAATAGCACAGTCCAATAAAATAAGCGTTATGACTTCTAATAATATAATTGATAAAGTTCCAATAAAAACAATTGAAGATGGCAAAATAGAAAAAAGTGATAATAAAGAGGGGAAAAAGGCCCCTTCTTCTTTAATTTTAGGTAGAAATGCTGTTATCAAAGAACCGGTAATAAAAATTACAGACATTATGCCTGATGAAGGAAGGATAGCTTTAGAAGGTGAATTATCTAATATGGAGTCAAAAGAATTAAGGAGCGGAAAAACTTTAGTTTCTTTTGACTTATATGATGGATTTAGCTCTATAACTTGTAAGGCTTTCATTAAAGCTGGAGAAGAAGTAGAAGTTGTTTCAAAACTAAAAAAAGCTAAGGGTATAAGAATTGCAGGCAGTGCATCTTATAGTAAGTTTTCCAATGAAGTCGAAATGATTGCTAATACTATTATAGAAACTGGAGGCTTAAAAAAATCTAAAAGACAAGATAATTCAGAAATTAAAAGAGTAGAGCTCCATATGCATACTCAAATGAGTCAGATGGATGCAATGTCTAGTGCTACTGACTTAATAAAAAGGGCAATGAGCTGGGGAATGAAGTCTATTGCCATAACAGATCACGGTGTAGTGCAAGCTTTTCCTGATGCACATAAGCTTTTAGGAAGAGATAATGAGGAAATGAAGATTATATATGGTATTGAGGCCTATTTAGCTCCAGATAAAAAGCCATCGATTACAGACGTTAAGGGACAAAGTATAGATACCACATACTGCGTACTAGATTTAGAAACCACAGGCTTTTCTCCAAGGACAGAAAAAATAACTGAAATTGGAATAATGAAGTTTAAGGATGGAAAAGTAATTGATAAGTTCAGCTCCTTTGTTAATCCAGAAAAACCTATACCAGCCAAGGTAATTGAAGTAACTAACATAACTGATGATATGGTAAGAGATGCAGAAACTATAGAAAAGGTATTTCCAAAGGTTTTAGAATTTATTGAGGGAACCGTACTAGTTGCTCATAATGCTTCCTTTGATATAGGTTTTTTAAAATATAATGCAAAACAATTAGGATATGATTTTGATTTTACTTATTTGGATACTTTATCTTTAGCTCAAGAACTTTTTCCTGAATTTAAAACATATAAATTAGGAAGAATCGCCAAAAACTTAGGCATCAAGGTAGAAGTAGCACATAGAGCATTAGATGACGTAGATACTACAGTAAAGATTTTTGACATAATGCTTAAAAGGCTTAAGGAACGAGGGGCTATTAACCTAATTGATATTGATAAATATGCATCAGATGAGGCAGCAAAAAAGGAAGAATATAAAAAGCTTAAAACTTACCATGCTATTATACTAGCAAAAGACTATACAGGTCTTAAAAATTTATATAAGCTTGTATCGTACTCTAACTTAGACTATTTTTATAAAAAACCTCGTATTTTAAAGAGTATGCTAAGAAAGTATTCTGAAGGACTTATATTAGGTAGTGCTTGCAGTGAAGGAGAACTTTTTCAAGCAATACTCTTAGGAAAACCAGATGAAGAGGTCGAAGCAATTGCAGAAGAATACGATTATTTGGAAATTCAGCCTTTAGGAAATAATGACTATTTGGTAAGGCAGGAACAAGTACCAAGCAAACAATATTTAATAGAGATAAATAAAAAGATTGTAAAATTAGGAGAAAAGCTCAATAAACCAGTTGTAGCTACGGGAGACGTTCACTTTTTAGATCCAGAAGATGAAATATATAGGCGTATATTAGAAGCTGGCCAGGGCTTTAAGGATGCTGATAAACAAGCACCATTATATTTAAAAACTACTGAAGAAATGCTTCAAGAATTTTCTTATTTAGGAAGAGAAAAAGCATATGAAGTTGTAGTAACTAATTCAAATTTGATTGCAGATATGTGTGAAAGAATAAGTCCAATTTCAAAAGATAAGGCTACTCCCCATATAGATGGTTGTGAAGAAGAAATAAGAAAAATTTCTTTTGATAGAGCTCATGAATTATATGGGGATCCACTTCCTAAAATAGTTAAGGATAGACTAGAGAAGGAATTGGATTCAATTATAAAAAATGGCTTTTCAGTAATGTATATTATAGCACAAAAATTGGTTTGGAAATCCAATGAAGATGGATATCTAGTAGGCTCAAGAGGTTCCGTTGGATCTTCTGTAGTTGCATATATGACAGGTATAACGGAGGTTAATGCTCTTTTTCCTCATTATAGATGCCCTAGTTGTAAATATTCTGATTTTACGGATTATGGGTATAAAAACGGTTTTGATTTGCCGGATAAAGTTTGTCCTGTTTGCGGAGAAAAGTTATCTAAGGATGGAATAGATATTCCTTTTGAAACCTTCCTTGGTTTTAATGGAGATAAGGAGCCGGATATCGACCTTAATTTTTCTGGTGAATATCAGGCAAAGGCTCATAAATATACAGAGGTTATATTTGGCAAGGGCACAACCTTTAAGGCTGGAACTATAGGAACAATAGCCGAGAAAACAGCTTTTGGGTACGTGAAAAAATATTATGATGAGAAAAATATCACCGTAAATAAAGCAGAAATTATGAGGATTTCAAAAGGATGTACTGGTATTAAAAGAACTTCTGGACAGCATCCTGGTGGAATAATAGTTGTTCCTAAAGGAAGAGAAATTTTTGAGTTTTGCCCTGTGCAGCATCCTGCTGATGATCCTAGTTCGGAAATAATAACAACACATTTTGACTATCACTCTATAGATCAAAATCTATTGAAATTAGATATACTTGGACACGACGATCCTACGGTTATTAGGATGCTGCAAGATATAACAGGAGTAGACCCTCAAAAGATTCCTATGGATGACAAGGAAACAATGTCGTTGTTTTCTTCTACAGCTGCATTAGGAGTTACTCCACAGCAAATTAATTCTAAGGTAGGAACTTTTGGAGTTCCAGAGTTTGGAACAAAGTTTGTAAGAGGAATGCTACTTGATACTATGCCAAAAACCTTTATGGATTTAATATGTATATCTGGTCTTTCCCATGGTACAGATGTTTGGCTTGGAAATGCAAAAGATTTAATAGACCAAGGCATTGTGACAAGTATTAGTGAGGCTGTTTGTACTAGAGATGATATAATGGTATATCTTATAAAAAAAGGGTTGCCGCCAAACTCTGCTTTCAAAATAATGGAAACTGTCCGTAAAGGAAAAGCACTTAAAGATCCTAAGTTCCCTGAATTTGAGGCACTTATGAGAAAGCACGATGTACCAGAGTGGTATATAGAATCCTGTAAAAAAATAAAATATATGTTCCCCAAGGCTCATGCTGCTGCCTATGTAATGATGGCTTTTAGAATAGCTTGGTTCAAGGTTCATATTCCTAAAGCATATTATGCTGCATATTTTTCAATTAGAGCAAAAGCTTTCGATGCAGAATTTATGATTTTTGGCAAAGAAAAAGTTAAAGAAAAAATGAAGGAAATTGAAATGCAAGGTAATATGGCTCCACCAAAAGATAAAGATATGTATGATGATTTGGAATTGGTTTTGGAGATGTATGAAAGAGGAATTAGATTTCTTCCAATAGATTTATATAAATCTCATGCTACTAAATTTTTGGTTGAAGAAGAAGGCTTGAGACCGCCGATTAACAGTATTTCTGGTATGGGAAATGTAGCTGCAGAGGGAATATATGGAGCAGTTAATGATGGAGCACCGATAAGTTCAGTAAATAATCTGAAAAAACGTGCCAAAATAGGAAATGCAGCAATTGATGCTTTGAGAAAATTTGGATGCTTGAAGGGATTGCCAGAAAGTGACCAATTGAGTTTTTTTGATAATATAATGTGATTTATAAAAAAAATAATATTACGCACTAACTCTTAAGCTTAAATAGATAAAAAGTGAAACGCATTATATATTAATTGACATTTGACAATGGACAATGGACAATGATGGTGGATTTTCCTACGCTTAGCTACGGAAAATCTAAAAATAATAATTTGTAGTTTTTCTGACTGAAAGGAAGAAAAATGTCCTTCATTGTCAATTCTCAATTGTCCATTGTCAATTAAATCTTACTGCGGTTTTCTTTATAACGATTTTTAAAAGTAACTTAGTTCGTAATATTTTTCTATTCCGTCTTTTCTAATTCCTCAATCACATAATTTGGTAGCATAAATGCTCCTTTATGCAAATTTGTATTGTAGTATTTAGTTTTTAAACCAAGTGTATTCCATTTTTCTGCGTCTATATCATTTAATGGATTGTATTTTTTAGATGCAAAACCAAATAACCAATGTCCAGATGCGTAAGTTGGCATATGAAATTGATAAACCATCGAAATAGGAAATTTATCTTTAATTTTGCTGTGAGCTCTTTTCATTTCATGACAGTAATCTTTGTAATATGGGCTTTCATGTTGGTTAATCAAAATTCCTTCATCACTTAAAATTCTAAAGCAATCGTTATAAAATTCATTTGTGAAGAGACCTTCTCCTGGTCCGATTGGATCTGTTGAGTCAACAAGAATAAGGTCGTAAGTTTTATCAGCTGTTCTTTTAACAAATTCTTTTCCATCTTCGAAATACATTTTAAGCCTAGCATCATTATCTAGTTTACAAGAGGTTTGAGTTAAATATTTTTGACAAAGTCTTACAACTCTCTCGTCAATTTCAACCATATCTACTTGTTCGATGGTATTATATCTTAAAATTTCTCTAGATGTTCCACCATCACCGCCGCCAACTATTAAAACCTTTTTTATATTTGGATTAACTGCCATTGGAACGTGAGTTATCATTTCATGGTAAATAAATTCATCTTTCTCAGTCATCATTACATAACCATCTAAAGTAAAAAATGTTCCAAAGGTTTCACTTTTGAAAAAATCGATTTGTTGAAAAGGTGTCTTTTCACTATAAATATGTTCCTTAACTCTAATTGAAAATTTTGCATCTTCTGCGTGACTTTCTGAATACCATAAATCTAACATAAAATAAGTACCTCTTTTCTATTTTTGAGTACTCTCGGAAACTCTAAAAAGCCCGAGTTTACTCATTTTTTATTATTAATAATCCTTGTTGTTCCCTCCAAAATTTATGCATATTTTTTAGTTTTTCTGCATAAACACTTGACAAAT
>JAJXWJ010000165.1 GCA_021781655.1 Bacillota bacterium
GTAATTGCATTTAAACTCCTTCAATTCTATTGGATTAGTCACTTATAGAATACAGGAATTTGAATGCATTTTTTATTTAATTTTATAATTATTTTATGTCAAGCACAGTTTTTAGTGTTGAGCCATATTATGTTTCAAATTGAGAAAAAATATTAAAAAATTAATTTCAAGGTGTGCAGATGCCCTTTTAAATGTGAAAATTTATGAGAGCATCTTTTTTATTGCAATTTTTTTGCTCAAAAGTACTTTCCATCGTTGAAATCTATGAGAAGAAAATTTTGTAGGGGAATGGATATACACATGAAGCAATCAAAGTGAATTGCCTACTTTAGAATCATTCATCTACACCAATTGTTGATTAAGATTGAAAACTAACCCCCTATATTAAATAGGTTTGGCGAAGCGAACTATTGACATTGAGGGTGGGTATGATAGTCTGTCCTTCTGTAAACCCTTATTTATAAGGCTCGACGCAAGGGATTATTATTACCCACGGAGGCTCGATGTCAATAGCAAACCGAAAAGGCTTTTTAGAGCGGGTTAATTTTAAGTGTTAAAATTCTCAAAAAGGAGTCAATTTTCAGTAACATTCTACACAAATGAATGTAAATACAGAAAGCCGTATTGAACTTGGGAAAAGAAGAATTATACCCTATAGGAATACCAAAACAGAATCAAATAAAGATAATGGTAAAGAAAAGCGATCGCTTAATTGTGACCGCTTTTTAGTTTATAAAAAAGGGGAACGTTTGCAGATTCTATAAATATCATCAATTTCAGGATTCGCTTTAGCCAATAAAGATAAAGCATCTGCTGGAAAGGAAGAATCTTCTTGCTTTAGGCGAAACTTATGCCTGATAAATATCATAAAATACAAATTTTTGGCAGCCTCTAATTGAACATCGGTAATATTACATATCAAAAATTTCAACCAAGTAGAAATATCAGGAATGAGGGAAGTAGTTATATATGTTACTGTATCTATTCGATCTTGTTGATTGGAAAAACAATAAAAGAAGTCGATAGATGGTAGCTGGTATAATTTTTGCACATTTTTATAATAGTTGTTAGCATGTATTTTCGGTATAGAAAGAGTGTAGTCAGGAATGAAATGTACATATTTATTTAAGTCATCCTTTGAAACAAATAGTAATAGAAATAGCAATTGTAAAAAAAACTTTTCTTGATTAAATAATAAATCTCTGCTATATGCTTTTATCCATAAAAGGACTGAATCGGGAAGTTGTAATAAAAGCTGTTCTATGTATGAAGTGTCAGAAGATTTTTCAATAAAGTTATTGTAATCTTGCAGACTGTGTTGAGGTAATTCCCATGGTAATGGAGCATATAAATCTTCAATAGCAGATTTTTGGGCGTCATCTTCAAATGCTATATTCTCATTAAGTGAGTTAATATTAATACAATATTCGAAAATAAGGGAGGTATTTCTCAGAATAGGTATAAGTTTCTTTCGCATTTCTAAAGCATTCTTGCGAATAAGTTCATTTCCCTTTTCAATATCCCATTCTTTTAAAGCAATGTTGCATATTGCAGAAACTATTTTACAAAAACGTATGTAGGAACATAAATCGAAGCGTTCTTCGTTTGATAAAGCCTCGAATTTTTCAAGTGGATCAATAGAGAAATAGGAGCCATTATCTTTTGATAATGTACCGATCAATATTACATCAATGAGTGTTTTTATCAAGCGAATATTAGGATTACGCCGAGATTTATTGAGAGGGTGAATCATTTTGTTATAATTGGCTCTATTGGGTTCCTCATTATTGTAAAAACACTCAGAGCTGTAAGCTGTGTATAGATTATTTATATTGTAAATTCTTATAAGTTCCGCTGCATCATCGCAAGTAAAGTCACCGGTATTATTAGAAACGGAGTTTTCATTTGCGGATAGCAGTTTCTCGAGCAAAAAATATTTGCTCCAATTACTTTTCTTTTTGCGTTTATAAAGCATAGTATTAATTAAAAAATTATCTAACATAGTTATAAATTTCTCCTTTAGGTATCGAGTAGTCAAAAATAAAATCCGCTAAGGGAAAAAAAATTATGACAAATTTTCAGAAGGCTTTTCTTGGGGTAATATGTAACTAAGCTTAAGCCATGCATGTATATATACATAATAACATGAAAGGAGAAAAAACATGGAAGAAAATTATAGAAGTCTTTTGTCAACTATTCTTTCTGATCGCTTGCTCGCTAATTGGAATGAATGTAATAGTCTTTCGTCTTCTAGTGAAAGGTATAATGAAGTTACAGATGAATGCTGCAAGATTCACGCTTTGACAAGAGAATTAAAAATTCCTTTGCCTGAATATGTTTTGGCAAGGTTTTAGTTACTGATAACAAAATAATTAGGCGGCTGCTATATAGCAGTCGTCATCAAAGAAGGGATAATAGATTATGAATATCACAAAAATTGAATTAAATAATGCTCAGATTAGCGGTAATGCTGATGGAACAGGAATTGCTATCGGCATTGCTCCTGGATATGAGTATTCTGATGGTAAGAGAACTGATAAAATTACCCATATGAAATTGGAAGTGGTTTTTCCTGACAATGGATATGAGAAGATCAATGTTAAAATAAAGGATTTAAAACTTACGCTGACCGTAGAACAGCTTGAACAGCATGGTGGAAAGAAGAAGCTGGTATCAAGTGTAATGTAAGAATCGATGGATTTACAGATTTTGTATTTGTAAATAGATTTGGAAATGCACAGCATCAGGGAACACTCAATAAAGCACTACGTAGAATTATTAGAGATTGTAATCAGGACATTCTTGATGAAGCGAAAGAAAATGAAAATGTGATTCTACTTCCTAAATTCAGTTGCCATACATTAAGGCACACATTCACAACTCGACTTTGTGAATCAGGCATAAACATTAGTGTCATAAAGACGGTTCTGGGACATTCGGATATTAGTACCACATTGGATATATACGCTGATGTTACCAAGGATTATAAAAAGGCAGAAATGGAGAAGTTTGAAGATTTCATGAAATGTAAAAGAGATGCAATTTAGCCTACGCCCAGGGTACGCCTGACTTACGCCCGTTTGATGAAAACTAGCGAGAAGCAATGGTAAGTAGGGTAAATAAGTGATATGAGAGATGTAAGTAATAAAGGTATTTGAGAATTTATGAGATGCTATGAAGGCGAAGGGATGGATTTCCCAACAATGAGACCACAAAAATAGTATAGAATTTACTAAGATTCATGCATATTCGAATGGGAAATATGCATGAATCTTTTTGTATTTAGAATACCACCGGTTAGACCGGTGGTTCCGGAAAGCTTCTAGCTATGAGTAGAAAAAACAATACCTCCGATGTAAACTAGTAGTAGGTTTGCCGACCACAACTAAAATACATAG
>JAJXWJ010000076.1 GCA_021781655.1 Bacillota bacterium
AGCAAACGAAAAATCAGCTGTAATTATAGGAAGATGTGGGTCTTATATTTTAAGGAATCATCCAAGGCATGTAAGTATATTTTTAAATGCAGATATAGAATTTAGAAAAAATAGAATTGCTATAGAGCATAAAATGTCTGAAAGGGAAGCTTTACATTTTATAGAAAAGGTTGATAAGGAAAGAGCTAAATATTTTAAGTCTCTAACCGGAGAAGATGTGTATAATATTTGTGGATATGACCTCACTATAAATACTGGGAAAATAGGTTTTGATGATAGTCTTGAGCTAATAATTGACTACTTGAAAAGAAGATTTAAGGATGAGTATGATAATAAGTAAATTATTAATTTTGCCCCTTTTAATTGAGTGTTTCGAATAATATTTTTTCTTTAACACATAATAAAATAGAAAAAGTTATTAAATATTTACAAAGGGGATATGAATTTATGAAAAATAAAAAGGATGATAGAAGCGATAATGTAGACAAAATTCAAAATAATATCAATAATACTATTCAAAATATTGAAAAATCAAACGCGGCAATTGATAAAGAAGAAAATAAAGAAGTAAAAAAAGCTTTAGAAGACAAAAATGATAGAAGACTAGATGCATTAGACGGAATGAGAAAAGAAATTAAAGATGAAGCAATTTATAACGATGTTATTTCAGGTAAACAAAAAAAGTCATAATTGTAGCAATAAAAAAACTCTTGGCGCAGAAATATGCTGAGAGTTTTTTTGCTATAATAAAAGGACAATTAACATATGTAATAGTTTTGAAATAAATGGTATAATAAATTAACTATAAGCAAAAGGAGTGATATTATGAAGGCATTAGTTGTTTATTATTCTTTGGATGGTAACACTAAATTAATTGCAGATGCTATTGCTGAGGAAATGGATTGCGAATTTTTAAGGCTTGTTCCTAAAAAAGACGTTCCCAATAAAGGAGTGATGAAATATTTTTGGGGAGGAAAGCAAGTTACCTTAAAAGAAAAGCCTGAACTTCTTCCATACGATAAAAATTTAAATGAATATGATTTGATAATAATTGGAAGCCCAGTTTGGGCAGGTTCCTTTGTATCTGTTTTTAATACGTTTTTTTCTGAGGTGTTTATTAACAATAAAAAGATAGCGTTATTTTGCACATATATGGGTAGTGAAGGTAAAACCTTTATTAATTTAAAAAATAAGCTTGAGGGTAATGACATAATTGGACAAATTGGTTTTAAATCTCCAGCCAATAATGAAAATACTGAGAAAAATATTTTGGAAGCAAAGAAATGGATAAGTAAACTTGTAGATAACATGTAAAAACTTAGGCTTTTTATTTTTTATTATTACGTCAAGATTATGTTAATAATGTATTATTATACATGTGTAAGGAGAATCGGTTTTAATGAGCAAGGCTTTAAACACGTTGCAACAATATTTTGGATATAAACAATTTAGAAATTCTCAAAGTTCAGTAATAGATTGTATTTTAAGAGGTAAAGATACTTTAGCTGTTATGCCAACCGGTGGTGGAAAATCTATTTGTTATCAAATACCAGCACTGCTTTTTGAAGGTGTTACTATTGTAATTTCTCCATTGATTTCATTAATGAAGGATCAAGTAGATAATATTAAAGATTTAGGGATAAGTGCTGAATATATTAACAGTTCTTTAAGTTACAAAAATATTAAGGAAATAATTGAAAAAATAAAAGCAAATGAAGTCAAAATACTTTATGTTGCACCAGAAAGATTGGAAGCTGCAGATTTTTGTGAACTAATTAAGAGTTTGAATGTTTCTCAAATTGCAATAGATGAAGCCCATTGTGTTTCTTCTTGGGGACATGACTTTAGAACAAGTTACAGAAATATAAGTAAATTCATAAAGATGTTTACAAAGAAGCCAGTAGTAAGTGCATTTACAGCTACAGCAACGGAAGAAGTTAGAGAAGATATAATTCGTCTAATTAATTTAAATAATCCCAAAGTGTTTATTTCAGGTTTCGATAGAGAAAACTTAAAGATAAACGTTTTAAAATTGTCTAATAGATTTAGCTACGTCTTAAATTATATAGTTGAAAATAAAGATCAATCTGGAATCATATATGTAGCTACAAGAAAAGAAGCAGATAATATATATGAAAAATTATTAGATAATAATATTTCAGCATCTAGATATCATGCTGGTTTATCAGATGAAGATAGAAGAAAAAATCAAGAAGACTTTGTATATGATAGAATAAATGTAATGGTAGCTACTAATGCTTTTGGAATGGGAATAGATAAGTCAAATGTTCGATTTGTTATTCATTATAATATTCCTAAAAATATAGAAGGATATTATCAGGAAATTGGAAGAGCAGGAAGAGATGGTGAAAAGAGTGAATGTATTTTACTTTTTGCACCGCAGGATATAATGACACAAAAATATTTGATAGAAGTTGGTACTCAAAGACCAGAAAGAAGAGTTTTAGAATATAAAAAACTCCAAACTATTATAGATTTTGTTCACCATAATGGATGCCTTAGGAGTTATATATTGGAGTATTTTGGTGAGAAAGTAAGCGATGATAATTGCAATAATTGCAGTAACTGTTTAAGTGAAGGCGAATTAGTAGATAGAACAATTGAAGCCCAAAAAGTTATTTCCTGCATTTATAGGATGAAAAGGGATTTTGGAGTAAAAACCATTGTAGATGTTCTTAGAGGTTCTGCTCAGAAAAAAATATTACAATATAAATTTAACGAACTTTCTACTTATGGAATAATGAAGGATTACTCAAAAGATAAATTATCTGATTTTATAAACACTTTAATATCTCATGGCTTTATAGACTTGAGAGAAGGAGAATTTCCTACTGTGATTTTAAATGAAAATTCTATGAAGGTATTAAAAAATGAAGTTAAAGTTATTTTTAAAGAATTTGTTAAAGCAAAAAAAATATCCTCTGACAACGAATTGTTTGAAGGCTTACGAAATTTAAGAAGAGAAATTGCTAAAGAGGAAGGCGTACCTCCATATTTTATTTTCTCAGATAGCACTTTAAAAGAAATGAGCGTGAAATACCCGATAGAAAAAGAACATATCTTAGAAATTTCAGGAGTAGGGCAAATAAAATATGAAAAATATGGAGAAGTATTTATTTCTTTTATTAAAAACTATGTCTTGGAAAATAAAATAACTACTTCAGATACTTTAAATAGATTTAAGGATGGAAATAAAACCAAAACTTTTGAAGTTACAATGAATATGATAAATGAAGGAATGTCAGTAAATGAAACTGCTGAAGAAAGAAAACTAACAGTTGGAACAATACTTAATCATATTGAAAAATATATTGCAGAAACGAATAATCTAGATTTTAATTTAGACTTAACAGGCATTGTAACAGTAGAGCAAGAAAATAATATTAAATCAGTAATTGAAGAAATTGGAATGTCTAAACTGACCCAGATAAAAGCTAAACTTCCAAATGATATTTCCTTTGAAGCAATAAGGGGAACTATTCTTAAAAATTATAAAAACTAAGCAGTATTTTTTAACATTATAGCACTTAGACTACATAAAATTGGCAAAATGAAAAAAATGAAGAATTATAAGATTTTTTGTTGAAAAAAATCGAAATTAGTATAAAATAAAATATATAATATTTTATTTAGTCTAAGTGTGATACTTTTTATTGTTAAAATTACATTGTTTGGAGGATTTTATGCTTTATAATATTAATGGATTAAAAAAAAATAAGTATAATATTGAACGTATTAAACTAAATTTATATTATGCTTTAATGGGTTTTTTAATTATATTCTTATCTTATAATTTTCAAATACATAATAAAAACGCTTTTGGCATTAATGTAATCATTTACATTTTGATTGGAATATTTGTTTATAGGGTGGTTTTAGAAAACACTTATTTTAACTCGATTGTAAACGGTTTTAATAGCTTGAAATTTCATAAATTTAAAAGAAAAAGATCTTTTCATATTTCTATTAGGGAGTGGTATTTAAACTCTAAAATCAAGACAAATGAAATAAAATTAATTATAGGAGTGTTGCATGAAAAAAACAAAAGAGAAGAACAGCACTCATATAGAGTTTCAAAATTATGTGAAGATATGGGGAAAGCACTTTCGTTGTCACAAGTCCAAATAAAGGAATTGAAAACTGTTGGATTACTTCATGACATTGGGAAAATAGCAATTGAAGATAATATTTTAAATAAACCGGATAAGTTAACTTCTGATGAATGGGCAGAAATGAAGAAGCATGCTGAAATTGGATATGAAATTTTAAATTCCTACGAGGATATGAGTCAGATGGCAAAATATGTTTTATATCATCATGAAAAATGGGATGGGAGTGGATATCCCAATAATTTAAAAGGAGAGGAAATACCTCTTCAATCAAGGATTATAGCAATTGCAGATTCATATGATGCAATGGTAAGTGAAAGATGTTACAGAAATGCTTTGCCTGAGGAGTTTGCAATAGAACAATTAAAAAATAATGCTGATACACAATTTGATGGAAGGTTAATAAAAATCTTTCTTGAAAAAGTTCTAGAAAAAAAACTATAAAACAAACAATACTGTTTCTCAATAAAAAACAAATTGAGAAACAGTATTGTTTATTTTAAAGCACTTTCAAATATATTTCTTAATATATCTTTGTTTACACTGCCTTCATGAGCCTTAACTCCATTAACATAGTATGTTGGCACATAATAATAATCAAATTGCTTAGCAAAGTCTGGCTCTAATTCTTCGTCAACAATCTTTATATCAAGATTTCTAAAAGCAGCATTCTCTTCTTTTAGTTCTTCCATGATTGGATAAGCTGCTTTACAATATGGACACCAACTTGTAATAAACATTATTATAGGTTTCAAATAAATCACCACCAATTTTTTTTCATTAGTTTAAAAATAGTATATCAGTTTTTTTAAAAAAAATAAATAAATTTATATTGACAAAATAATAATAAAGTATTATATTTAAATCAACAAAAGGTTGCATACAATTTAATTACACAAAATTAGTTTTAGATTGGAAGGTGAAAAAAGTGAATATATATGATTTTAATGTTAAAAATAAAAATGACGAACAAGTTCCTCTTTCAAATTATAAAGGGAAAGTACTTTTGATTGTCAATACAGCTAGTAAATGTGGACTTACGCCACAGTTTGAAAGCTTAGAGAAGCTATATAAGGAATATGGAAATGAAAAGTTTGAAATTTTAGGTTTTCCATGCAGCCAGTTTGCAAATCAAGAATTTGAAGCAGAAGAAGAGATTCAAAACTTTTGTAAAGTAAATTATGGAGTAACATTTCCTGTATTCGCTAAAATAGATGTTAATGGAAAAAATGAACATCCACTTTATAAATATTTAAAACAAAAGGCACCTGGTATAATGGGTAGCAATATCAAATGGAACTTCACTAAATTTTTAATAAATTCAGAAGGTGAAGTAGTTAAAAGATATTCACCAACAACAGAACCACTAAAATTAGAAAAGGATATAATTGAATTAATTAAATAAATAAAATATATTATTAAGGAGGAAACAAAAATGTCAATTTATGATTTTAAAGCAAAAACAATAGATGGTGAAGAAATTTCATTGGAAAAATATAAAGGAAAGGTTCTTATTATTGCTAATACAGCAAGTAAATGTGGTTTTACACCTCAATATGCAGATTTAGAGAAGTTGTTCGAAAAATATAATGAAAAAGGATTTGAAATACTTGGGTTTCCATGTAATCAATTTGCTGAACAGGAACCAGGAAATAATGAAGAAGTAAAGAATTTTTGTCAATTTAATTATGGTGTTTCTTTTCAACTTTTCGATAAAATAGATGTAAGAGGAACAACAATGCATCCATTATTTAAATATTTAACAGAAAGTATACCTTTTAAAGGCTTCGACTTAAATCACCCAAACGGCAAAATTTTAAAAAGTTTTCTTGAAGAAAAATTTCCTACATTCCTTCATGGAGATTCAATAAAATGGAACTTTACAAAATTTTTAATAGATAGAAATGGTAATGTAGTTGAAAGGTTTGAACCTACAACTGAACCATTAGATATGGTTTCTGATATTGAAAAACTTTTATAAATAAAAAAAGCTTTAGGGGGTGAAGTTATGAGTAAAGTAGAAAAAAATCTAGATTTACTTATAATTGGTTCAGGACCTGCGGGACTAACAGCAGGGTTATATGCAGCAAGATTAAAGCTGGATACATTAATATTAGAGGATGAACTAGTTGGAGGGCAAATAAAGGATGCATACATTGTCGAAAATTATCCTGGATTTAATAGTATAAGTGGATCAGATTTAATTGATAAGATCCAAGAGCAGGTGATTTCAGCAGGAGCTAAACTGGATGAATATGATAACGTAATATCAGTTAAGCTTACAGATGAAGAAAAAATCATTGAAACAAAGAAGTATATTTATAAACCTAAAGCTGTTATTATAGCCTCTGGAAGTAAAAGAAAAGAACTTCCCATAGAAGAAGAAAAGAAATTTCACAGCAGAGGAATTCATTATTGTGAGTTATGTGATGGAAGCTTATACGAAAATAAACATATTGCCGTTGTTGGCGGCGGAAGTTCAGCACTATTAGCAGCAAGTTTATTAGCCAATTACGGCTCTAAAATTACTATAATTCACAGAAGAGATAGCTTTAGAGCGGATAAAAAGATTCAAGATGAAATATTTAATAATAAGAAAATAGAAATTATTTGGAATACAAAAGTTATTTCTGCCATAGGAGAAGATAAGCTTAAAGGTTTGACAATTCAAAATGTGAACACAAAGGAAAATTCTAACTTAGAAGTTGATGGTGTTTTTGTTTATATAGGTCTATTACCAAGAACAGAAATTTTTAAAGACTTTATAAAGGTGGATAACTTAGGTAACATTATTTCTAATGAAAACTGTGAAACAAATGTTAAAGGAGTATTTGCAGCTGGTGATGTTAGAGTAAAAGCTGTTAGACAGTTAACAACAGCAGTTAGTGACGGAACTATTGCTGCACTAATGGCTGAAAAATATATTTCAAATTTAGGGAGGTAATTATTATGGTAAAAATTTATTCTACAACAAGTTGTCCTTGGTGTAAAAAAGCTAAAGGATATTTAGATTCAAAAGGTGTTAGTTATGAAAATATTAATTTAGATGTGAATATGGAAGCAAGAGGAGAGTTTTTAAAGTTAAATCCTTCTGGAGGTGTTCCTACTTTAGATATTGATGGCAAAATAGTAATAGGATTTGATAAAGACAAAATTGATGAGTATTTAAAGTTGTAATTTGAATACTTTAAATATTACTAAAACGAACAAAAAATTAATATTGGGTGTGGTAAATATGCAAAATGAAAAAAAATACGAGGCTTTAAAATTAGATAACCAATTGTGTTTTGCTCTATATTCTTGCTCAAAGGAAGTAACTAGAGCGTATGCACCATACTTGAATAAATTGGGAATTACTTACACACAATACATCACATTACTTGTATTATGGGAAAAAGATCATTTAAATGTAAAAGAACTTGGAGAAAAGCTAGGATTAGATTCTGGAACTCTAACTCCGCTGTTAAAGAAACTTGAAGCACTTAATGTTGTCAAAAGAAACAGAGATAAAAGTGACGAAAGAAATGTTTATGTGGATCTCACGCAAAAAGGTAAAGAAATGAAAGAAGAAGCATTAGCAATACCTACAAAAATATTTAGGTCAACAGGATTGACGTTAGATGAGGTTATAGATTTAAAAAATAAGTTAATTAAATTGCTTAATAACTTGAACCATCAACAGGAAAAAAATAAATAAAAATTGATTTATATAGGCTTTATTTCATTAAAAACAAATAGAATGTCATAAAATTAAATAATATATTTTACATTTAGCAAATTAGTGCTAAAATTATTAGTGAAATCATTTTAAAAGATTTAATTAATTAATGACTGGGGGCTTTTTTGTGAGCAAAGATGTAAATATTGATTGGTCGAATTTAGGTTTTAGTTACATTAAGACTGATTTACGTTATGTTTCTATATGGAAGGATGGAAAATGGGATGAAGGTATGCTGACAGAAGATAATATTCTGCACATTAGCGAGGCATCTACAGCACTTCATTATGGACAACAGTGCTTTGAGGGGTTAAAAGCTTATAGGACTAAAGAAGGTAAAATTCAGTTATTTAGACCTGATCAAAATGCAAAAAGAATGAATAATACTAATAAGAGAATTTTAATGCCTGAAATACCTGAAGAAAAATTTATTGATGCATGTATAAAAGTTGTTAAAGCTAATGAGGCATATGTTCCACCTTATGAATCAGGTGCAACACTATATATTAGACCCTTTATGATAGGTGTAGGTGATAATATAGGAGTAAAACCGGCAGAACAATATATTTTTTCTGTATTTTGTATGCCTGTTGGCCCTTATTTTAAAGGTGGACTTTCCCCTGTTAATTTCACTACCACAGCTTTTGATAGAGCAGCACCTTATGGAACTGGAATGGCTAAAGTAGGCGGAAACTATGCAGCAAGTCTTAAACCTCATAAAACAGCTGCTGAAAATGGATTTGCAGACTGTATATATCTTGATCCTAAGACTCATACAAAAATCGAAGAAGTTGGTGCAGCAAATTTCTTTGGAATAACTAAGGATAATAAATTTGTTACTCCTAAATCAGAGTCTATTTTACCAAGTATAACAAAATATTCATTGCTACATATAGCTGAGAATTATTTAAATATGCAAGTAGAGGAAAGAGACGTATTTATCGATAATCTTGACGAATTTAAGGAAGCAGGAGCTTGCGGTACAGCAGCAGTAATAACACCAATAGGTGGTATTGAGCATAATGGTAAACTTCATGTTTTTTATAGTGAAACGGAAGTTGGTCCTATAACACGAAAATTGTATGATATACTATATGGAATTCAATTTGGAGATGTGGAAGCACCAAAAGATTGGATAGTTGAGATATAGCGATTAAGAAAAGCTGTGGAGCAAACTGCTCCACAGCTTTTCTTAAAATGTAAAATTACAAACGATGTTTTTGTATTTTTTGATTAAAACTTGTAATATTGTAACTAAAATTGTTTTTATAGTTGTTTTAATAAAAAAATATTGAATAATTTTAGACATTGATATACAATTAAATATATATATCAAATAAATAAGGGTATTTGCATGAAAACCATTTCATAAGTAGAATTTAACTAAAATAGTAGAGGGCAGGTGTTTATAATGGAAAAAATCAGAGTCGCAATAGTTGACGATTCACCATTTCAGGTTTCTATAATCAGTGACTTGTTAACTGAAAATGGATTTGAAGTTGTAGGTAGCGCTGGATCATTAGAAGAGGTAAAATCGGTAATAAGCGAGGTTAATCCAGATCTTGTAACAATGGATATGACTATTCCTGGAACAGATGGGTTAGAATGCACTAGAGCTATACATAATATAAATAGCGATATTAAAGTTGTAATCGTGAGTTCAATGATGGATGATGAAATAATAAGGAAGGCAAAAAAAGCTAGGGTTTCTGGTTATATTCAAAAGCCAGTAGATGCGGAAGAATTAACTTTACTTATTAATCGAATAATGGCGGATGAAGAACTATTTTTAGAACTTCAAGGTTATTATTCTAAAGTATTCGAAGAATCTATTAGTGATGTGTTTAATAAATTAACAAAGACAGTTCCGACCTTTCAAGATGAAAAAGCTTGCAACACAGAACAAAGTTCTAGAGGTATTTCAATCGTAATGGGAATCATAGGAAAATATTCCGGCAGAATGATATTGGATATGTCTCATGACACAGCTAATAAGCTAGCGGAAAATCTGCTTAGGAAAGCTCCAAAAAATACTGAAGAAGTTTTGAATGTAATGGGAGAAATGGCAAATATGACAGCAGGAAATGCTTGTTCTATGCTCAATAAGAGAAACAAACTATATGGTTTCAGGGTAGCTCCTCCTACAATTTTTCACGGAGAGTCAATTAATATTTCTAAAGGAGAAATTGAAGTTAATTTTTGTGCAGTCGCTCTAACACAGTTTGGAGAAGTCGGCTTAAGCGTAGGATTTAATAGGGGTGATGAAGTATGGATGTCAAATATATAAACCCATTTTTAGAGGCTTTTACAGTTGTAATGCCTATGTTAGGATTAACTGATATAAAGAAAAATGGAATATCTTTAAAAGGAAGAAACATCGAAAGTAATGGAGTTATGATTATTGTTGGAATAATCGGAGATATAAAAGGGAACGTAATTTATAGTACATCAATTGAAAATGCTAAAAAGATTGCATCAACTATGATGATGGGGATGCCTGTTGATGAACTAAATGAATTAGCTCAAAGTGCAATTTCTGAGCTTACCAATATGCTTACAGCAAATGCAGCAACCAATTACTCAACCATGAATGTAAATATTAACATATCTACTCCAACATTAATGTATGGTGAGTTTTCTGCTAATTCTAGTGCTGATAAAGTGCTATGCGTTGAAATGCTTATAAATGGTATGTCTTTTGAAGTTAACGTTGCATTAGAAAAGACAGCTAATATGTTATAGAGAGGTATAAAATATGGATAATAATATACTTTTAGAAGCAGGAACTGGTGAAGTTGAATTATTAGAATTTGAAGTTAAGGGTAAAAATTATACTATTAACGTTATCAAAGTTAGAGAAGTAATTGAAGTAAAAGCATCCGATATTACTAAATTACCTGAATCTCATCCTGCAATAGCTGGTCTTTTGCTTTGCAGAGGTGAAGTTATTACTTTAATCGATCTTAAATATGTTCTAGAAAGAGAGCATATAAACGAAAGTGAATTTAAAATAATAGTTTGTGAGTTTAATAAATTAAAAGTTGCCTTTTATATTGATAATATTGTAGGTGTACATCGCTTTAAATGGGAGCAGATTTTAAAACCAGATGATATTTCTATAAATCCATTAATAATTGGTAACATTTTATTAGATAACAAAATATTACTACTTTTAGATTTTGAAAAAATAGTTACAGATATAAACCCAAGTACAGGAATAAGCGAAGAAAGAGTTGTAAATGTAGAATTTAAAGACAGATCAAGTATTAAAGTTGCAATAGCCGATGATTCTCCATTAATTAGAAGATTGTTAAAAGATACACTTACAAAAGCTGGGTTTAAAAATTTAATGTTATTTGATGACGGTAAGCAAGCATACGATTTTGTAATGGATTCTTTTGATAGAAAAAAAGAAAATTTCACAGAAGATGTACAAATTTTAATTACCGATATTGAAATGCCTCAAATGGATGGTTTTACACTAACTAGAAAGTTAAAAGAGCATCCGATAATAAGAAAATTGCCTATTTTAATTTTCTCATCCTTAATAACTGGCGAACTAAAGCATAAAGGTGAATCAGTAGGTGCAAATGCTCAGTTAAGTAAACCAGAAGTTGGTGAACTTGTTGATATAATCGACAATTATATTTAAACTTAAAGCTCATGAAATTAAGATTTCATGAGCTTTATTAATTGTTGTTAAAGCATCTTAAAAATTTGTAGCAAAAATTCCATCAAAACTTTCACCTAATAATATCACGCTTAATTGATTTTAAAATGTTTATTTCATCATCAATAAAAAATGCTCTTACTCTCATTTTCAGCCACCAATAAGAAAGTAAGTTATAATAGAATAATTAAAATATTTATGCACATACTAATATTCGAAAATTATTTCTGAAGGGTGGAATATAAATGACGTTACTCAAATGGATAGGAGCAATTGTAATTTTATTTTGGTTAGCCGGCGTATTGTTAAGGCTTGGTGGAATGTTAATACATTGGTTATTGTTAATTGCTGTAATTATTTTTATTGTTGATATATTTTCAAGTAGAAGAAAGAGAACATAATCATAATAGAATATTTTTAAATGTCAGGGATATTTGTTTGAAACTATAGCTTTTAAGTTTGTCTCTGACATTCTGCTTACAAGAATAAAAATAGTACAAGCATAATTTGTTTTTCTGATTAAAATAATGTAAAATAGTAGTTGGAAACTCATAGATATAAATTATAAAGTGAATTATAAAATACATAATAAATAGTAAATATGCTATTTGACATTTAATTAGTACAGGAGGTCAATCAATGGAATTTAAGAAAATATGCGATTTACAAGCTGGAAATAGGGTGGATGGATTTTATTTAATAAAATCTGTTTTATGTAGAGTATCTTCTAATAATAAAAAATATTATGATTTTACCTTTGCCGATAAAACTGGTGAAATCAATGCAAAATTATGGGACGCAGAAGAAAACGAGGATAATATTTATATAGAAAATAAATTAGTCAAGGTTAGAGCGGCGGTTGTTCAATGGCAAAATAGTTTGCAGCTTAAGATTGATAAGATCAGGTTAGTTACTGATGAAGATAATGTAGTAATGAGTGAGTTTGTGCCTTCGGCTCCTTATGAAGGTGAAGAAATGTATATTGAAATGCTGCAATATGTAGATAAAATTGAAAATGAGCACATTAAAAATATAGTTAATTATATTATTGATAAAATTGGAGATAAGTTAATTAATTTCCCAGCCGCAAAAAAAAATCATCACGCTGTAAGAGGAGGGCTCTTGTATCATGTAACTACGATGCTAAAAGCAGGGGAGAAGCTACTGGAAGTATATGATTTTTTAAACAAAGATTTAATTTATGCTGGTGTAATATTGCACGATATGGCAAAAATAGATGAAATGGATGCATCAGAATTAGGCATAGTTAAAGATTACACCATTGAAGGACAGCTTTTAGGACATATAGTAATGGGTGCTGAGAACATAAGAGAGGCAGCTAATGAAGTAAAGGCAGATAATGAAATATCATTGATTTTACAACATATGATAATAGCCCATCATTATGAAGCTGAGTATGGCAGTCCTAAAAAACCGATGATTCCTGAAGCACAAATGCTTCACTATTTAGATGATATGGATGCTACTATGTACGATATGAAAAAAGCAATCGATGGTACTCAAATTGGCACTATGTCGGAGCCAGTTTGGTCTCTTGAAAAAAGGAAAATATATAAATATTCATTTGATGCAAGATAAAGTATAAAATACTATGGAGGAAATTGAATGAAAGCTAAAAAAATTATTTTTGATTATGTTATACCGATTTCAGTTGCTATTGTATTAGCAATTCTCATAAGACAATTTGTGTTTTTTAAAATCGAGGTACCAACAGCTTCAATGTATCCAACAATTCAAGATAATGACCAAATCATTGTAACGAAAGTCTACAATCCAACACATCTAAAAAGAGGAGATATAGTAGTTTTTAATTCAAAAGAACTAAAGGAAGAATTGATTAAGAGGCTTATAGGACTTCCTGGAGATAAAATTCAAGTTACTAGTGATGGATTGGTGTATGTAAATGGTAAAAAGCTCAATGAGCCCTACGTAAAAGATAATGGTGGCAAAGGAGGCACATATACCGTTCCTTATGGACATTACTTTTTTTTAGGTGATAATAGGATTGATTCATTTGATTCTAGGTATTGGAAAAATCCATATATAGCAGCATCAGATATAGAGGGTAAGGCTCAGTTTATTATATTTCCATTTAACAGGATAGGGATTTTAAAATAAATTAAGAGGTTGATTTCTAAAGTTTAGAAATCAACCTCTTTTTAAAATAGACTGTTGTACAAGTCTCTATAAATATATGCAGATTTTGTCCATGAGTTATCTGAGTCCATGCCGTGAGTGACAATTTTTCTCCAAATATCTTTTTGGTTATAATAAAAATATTCAGCCCTTCTAATGGTATAAAGCATATCGTATGCATTATAATTTGCGAAGGTGAAGCCATTGCCATCGCCAGTAAAATCGTCATAAGAGAATACAGTATCCCTTAAACCGCCAGTTTCTCTTACTATTGGTACACTACCATACCTCATGGCAATTAGTTGTCCAATACCACAAGGTTCAAATAGAGATGGCATTAAGAACATATCGGAACCAGCATAAATTTTTTGTGCAAGACAATTATCAAAATATATGTTTGCAGATAATTTATGAGGATATTTGTAGGAGAAGTATTTAAACATATCTTCATAGCACTTATCACCAGTTCCTAACACAACTAGTTGGATTCCGTCATTTAACAAATCTTCCAAAATAGCACCTATTATGTCACAGCCTTTTTGTCCTGTAAGTCTTGAAACAATACCTATCATAGGTATGTCGCTACTTACTGGTAAACCAAGCAATCTTTGAAGTTCTATTTTATTTTGAATTTTTCTTTCCAAATGATAAGAGTCATAATGAGCAAAAATATTTATATCTGTAGTAGGGTTATAAATATCGTAGTCAAGTCCATTTATAATACCCCATAAGTCCCAAGCTCTGTCGTTTAATAAACCATGCAAACCTTCGCCATATTGAGGTGTTTTAATTTCATTAGCATAACTGTTACTAACAGTAGATACTTTATCTGAGTATTTAATTCCACCTTTCATGAAGGATACTCCATCATAATATTTTAGTGCATCCTCTGAAAAATAGCCTTTATTTAAACAAAGAAGCTCTTCTAAAATATTTTTATCAAATACACCTTGAAATTTCATATTATGAATTGTGAAAACTGTTTTAATGTGGCTATGTTTAGGACTAAATCTAAAGTTATCCTTTAAAAATACAGGTATAAGACCAGTTTGCCAGTCGTTGCAGTGAATAACGTCAGGTGTAAAGTCTCCCATGAAATGAATAGCCTCAAGCACAGCTCTTGAAAAATAAGCAAATCTTTCAGCATCATCAAAAAATCCATAAATTCCATCTCTATAAAAATATTGTTCATTATCTATGAAATAAAAGGGAACAGAATCAAATTCATAATATTCAAGTCCGCAAAATTTATTTCTCCAGCCAACAGGTACATAGAAACTTGCAATATGCTTCATATTATGTTTAAAATGATCTGATATGCGGCTATACTTTGGCATTATTACTCTTGCATCTATACCTATTTTTCTTAAGGCTTTTGGTAGTGCAAAAGAAACATCTGCTAAACCTCCAGTTTTTAAAAAGGGATGTGCTTCTGATGCAGTTAATAATATTTTCAAGAAAATACCTCCTTATAATAAAGCTTTCTTTTCAATTACTAAAGGGAAGTTTATGTCGCCTTTTAGTTCAACATTTTCATCAATAATGTTATTTTTATCAATTATTACATTTGAAAGCTTCGCATTTGCTTTAATTTCACAGCCTTGCATTATAATGCAGTTTTCAATTTCAGCACCTTCATGTACAATTACTCTTCTTGAAATTACGCTGCTTTTTATCTTGCCTTCTACTAAGCAGCCATTTGCAATTAAAGAGTTGTTCACCTCTGAATCTTCAGAATATTTGGTTGGAGATTCGTCCATAATCTTAGTATATATAAGTCCGTTATTAAAAAATAATTCTTTATTTATGTTTACATCTAAAATATCCATATTAGCTTTATAGTAGGAGTGAATAGAGTCAATATATGATAGATATCCTTTAAATTCATATGCATTAACATTTAAATCCTGTACATTTTTATATATACAGTCGTAAATGCTGTCCCAATGACCTGTTTTGATGCAGTCATTTAGCATATTTATATATATTTCCTTATCTAAAAGGATTGTTTCCATAGAAATATTTTCATATCCATCAGATACTATGTTCTTTTTGCAAGGGATTTGAGACATTTTTATGTTTTTGCCAACGCTGGAAACCATATGATTTTTGCCAATGGAGAGTACGTTGCAGTTTAAAAATGATTG
>JAJXWJ010000077.1 GCA_021781655.1 Bacillota bacterium
TTTATATAGATGAACTAATAGAGGAATTATTGAAAGAAGCTAAACTTATTGATAATAACCATAAGTTTATTAGTACTTTAAATGAAAGATTTCAAATCAATGCTGATAGGAAATTAATTAAAGAAGCCCTTAGAGTTTTTATGGATAACAGTATAAAGTATACACCTCTGAACGGTTCTATAACCTTAAACTGCTTATATGAAAAAGACAATGCAATTATTACTCTTGAAGATACTGGTATAGGTATATCAAAAGAAGATTTGCCAAAAATTTTCGATAGGTTTTACAGAGCCGATAAATCTAGAACAAAAGAAACCGGTGGTACAGGACTTGGACTATCTATAGCCAAATGGATAGTACTTAAACATAAAGGAAATATCGAAGTTCAAAGTACCATAAATGTTGGGACAAAAATAATAATCTCTGTTCCTATTAATAGATAATTATATTATAAATAGGTAAGAGGATTTGTCGCAAAAGAAAAATATTACGCACTAAGTTACTTTTAAAAATCGTTATAAAGAAAACCGCAGTACGATTTAATTGACAATGGACAATTGAGAATTGACAATGAAGGACATTTTTCTTCCTTTCAGTCAGAAAAACTACAAATTATTATTTTTAGATTTTCCGTAGCTAAGCGTAGGAAAATCCACCATCATTGTCCATTGTCCATTGTCAAATGTCAATTAATATATAATGCGTTTCACTTTTTATCTATTTAAGCTTAAGAGTTAGTTCGTAATCTTATAATACTCCGCTAGCTTTTTAAAGCCTTCTAGCGAATTTTTTATAGTTTCCATACTAACACAGTACGATAGTCTGAAATATCCAGGGCATCCAAAGCCACTTCCTGGGGATAATAAAATATTAAATTCCTTAGCCTTTAAAACAAATTCAACATCATCTTCTATTAATGATTTTGGAAACAAGTAAAAAGCTCCTTCCGGTTTAATGCACGAAAATCCAAGACTAGTAAGCTCATTATATAAAATATCTCTTCTTTCTTTATATGCCTCTACATCTACTGTGGCATCTAAACAATCAGCTATAACCTTTTGAAATAATGCAGGTGCATTTACATAACCTAAGGTTCTATTTGCAAATACTAGACCGTTAAATAACAAATCTATATCTTCTATCTTACTATTTATTGCCAAATACCCCACTCTTTCGCCTGGAAGAGAAAGTGATTTACTATAAGAATTAATAATTATAGAATTTTTAAAAATATTATGTATAACAGGTAACTTTATTCCGTCATACACTATTTTTGAATATGGTTCATCTGATAATAAAAATATATAGCTTCCATATTCTTTTTCTTTTTTATCTATTATATCAGCCATTTTTTTAAGAATATCCTCACTATAAATTACTCCAGTAGGATTGTTTGGTGAATTTATTATTACAGCTTTAGTTTTTTCATTAATGCTTTTTTCGAAAAGGTCAAGATCTATTTGAAAACTTTCCTTTAATGTAGGCACTACAATGCATTTTCCGCCATAATTTGATGCATAAAATTTATATTCTCCAAAAAACGGAGCAAATACTATTACTTCTTCTTCTGGATTTAGTATAGTTTTAAGCACTATGTTTAATCCTCCAGCTGCACCGCAAGTCATAATTATATGCTTTTCTCCTAATGGACTGATTAAATCCTTATTCAAATTTTCAGCTATTTTTAACCTAACATCAGAAAAGCCTGCATTATTCATGTATTTATGAATTCCAGATATGTCACTGTTAACTATTTCCTTTAACTTAGTTTTAACTTCTACCGGAGGATTGAATTCTGGATTTCCTAAACTAAAGTCGTAAACCTTATCTGCACCGTAAATAGCTCTTAGCTTTTCTCCCTCTTCAAACATTTTTCTTACCCAAGAGGATCCACTTAAATTATTTTTTAATTCCTTAGATATCATAATATTTACCCTTCCTTATCTAAATGTGTATACAATTACTATATCATAATTTATTTTATTTTTCAGTCATATTGTTATTTCTTTTAAAAGTTATTATTGCATTTTTTATTATGGCATATATCGGGACAACAGCAAAAGCAGCAAAAGGCCCTCCTAATGCTACAGATGAAATTACTAAAAATAAGTCTGTAATCGGATGAATATCTATACTTCTAGACATAACTAAAGGCACAACTACTCTTCCTTTTAAGGTTTCAATAACTACAAACATTATTGCTAATTTTATAACCATATAATATCCCATGTTAATCGCAATTATTAATGGAATTATCATCGATATAAAAAAACCAACAAAGGGTACAAAAGCCAAAATAAATGTGATTAGAGATATAAGCATAGAATTTGGTATCCCTATTATCTTATAGCCGAAAAAAACCATTATACTTAAGGATAATGCTACTTTTGATTGTCCTGTTACATAATGATTTAAAATTTCATCGCTTTCAGATAATAATCTTCCTGTAATATCCTTATATTTTTTAGGAACTAATTGAAGAAGGTTTTCTTTAAACTTATGTCCATCTTTTAGCATGTAATATATTATTATAATTATAAAAAAAACAACAGAAAAAGAATTTATACCATATTGAGCAATCTTAATAAAACTTCGAAGTATAAGCTCTAAGTATCCTCTTACCATTCCAGCTGTTAATTCATATAAATATTGAAAATCTACATATTTATCTATTATGCTTATTATACCATCTACCTGCTTCTTATCGTGAGCTATTATCCATAGTTGCCTAATAACTTGATGAAATTGTATATATGCATAATTTATAAAATGTGTTAAAACCCCTCCAATTACAGTTAAAAATATTACTAAAGTTAAAAAACTAGCCTTTCCATAGCTTAATCCTTTCTTTATAAATATAATATTTAAAGGTCTGATTATATAATAAATAAGTGCTGATATTATAATTGGCACAATAAAAGCCTTTACAATAGCTTCTCCTGTAGACAAAAGAAACTTTATTTTACCCAAAAAAATCATCACTAATAAACCCAAATTAACTATGCATAAATAATATAATGCTTTATTTTTCATGTTACCACTTCTTCCTTAATAATATCCTTTATTTACTGTATCTAGTTTAAGCATTTTCAAACAATTTACTCTATAAAATAAAATTTTTATCATTAGTAGTTTTTATTCATTAATTAAACAAAAGTCACTATATTTATTGTTAAATTTAGAAGGCAATAATTATTAAAATTATAATAATACAATATTATTTGTTTAAATCGTTCAAATTATATTGTATTATTTTATTGATTATATTATAATTGACAATTAAGAAGCATATTTTAAAAATGAATAATTTTGCAAAAAGTTATTAATAACACTTTTTTTCTAATACGAAAGGAGATATTTTGATGAGCAAAATAACTGACATTTATGGTTCAAACGTATTTAATGATTCTATAATGAAGGAGCGTCTTCCAAAAGCTACTTATAAGGCTTTAAAAAAGACAATGGATAAAGGTTCCACTTTAACTCTAGAAGTTGCTGATGTTGTAGCTTCTGCGATGAGAGATTGGGCTGTTGAAAAAGGTGCTACTCACTTTACTCACTGGTTTCAACCACTAACTGGTATAACTGCTGAAAAGCATGACTCTTTTATTAACCCAACAGGAGATGGAAAAGTATTATTAGAGTTTTCTGGAAAAGAATTAATAAAAGGTGAACCAGACGCATCTTCTTTCCCATCTGGTGGAATCAGAGCTACTTTCGAAGCAAGAGGCTATACTGCTTGGGACTGTACTTCACCAGCTTTTATAAAAGATGGAACTCTTTGCATACCAACTGCATTCTGTTCTTATACAGGAGAAGCTTTAGATAAGAAAACTCCTCTTTTACGTTCAATGGAAGCATTATCTATTCAAGCTATGCGTGTTTTAAAAGCTTTAGGAAACGCTTCTGCTACTAAGGTTATAACTACAGTAGGACCAGAACAAGAATATTTCATCATAGATAAAGCTTTATATACAAAGCGTAAAGACCTTATATATACTGGAAGAACATTATTTGGTGCTCCTGCAGCAAAAGGTCAAGAATTGGAAGATCATTATTTTGGAACATTAAAGGAAAGAATTGCAGCTTTTATGAGCGAAGTTGATACTGAACTTTGGAAACTTGGAATAGCTGCTAAAACAAAACATAACGAAGTTGCTCCAGCACAACACGAAATAGCTCCAATTTTTACTACAACAAACATAGCAACTGATCACAATCAATTAACTATGGAAACAATAAAGAAAGTAGCATTGAGACATGATTTAGTTGCATTAATTCATGAAAAACCATTTGCAGGAATCAATGGTTCTGGAAAACATAACAACTGGTCAATGGCTACTGATGATGGAGTTAATTTACTTGAACCAGGTGAAACACCACACGATAATGCTCAATTCTTATTATTTTTAACTTCTGTTATTAAAGCTGTTGATGAATACGCTGAACTTTTAAGATTCTCAGCTGCAAATGCTGGTAACGACCATCGTCTTGGTGCTAATGAAGCTCCTCCAGCAATAATATCTATATTCTTAGGCGAACAATTAGAAGATATATTAGAACAAATTGAAAAAGGTGGAGCTACAAGCTCAAAAACTGCTGGTTTGTTAAGTCTTGGAGTAGATACTTTACCTTCTCTTCCAAAGGATGCAACCGACAGAAATAGAACTTCTCCTTTTGCATTTACTGGTAACAAATTTGAATTTAGAATGGTTCCATCTTCTGCATCTATAGCTGGACCAAACTTCATATTAAATACAATAGTAGCAGAATCCTTAAGAGAAATTGCTGACAGACTTGAAAAAGCTGCTTCAGTCGATACTGAAGTTCAAGCTATTATTACTGAAATAGTTAAAGACCATAAAAAAGTAATCTTCAACGGTAACGGATATTCAGATGAATGGGTAGAAGAAGCTGAAAAAAGAGGCCTTCCAAACGTAAAATCAACAGTTGAAGCTACTAAAGCATTGATTGCTGACAAAACAATTGAAATATTTGAAAAACATAACGTATTGAGCAAAGTTGAACTTGAATCACGTTATGAAATTTCACTTGAAAACTACTCAAAAGTATTGAACATTGAAGCTTTAGCTACACTTGAAATAGCAAAACGTCAAATAATACCTGCTGTTATTAAGTTCTCTACTAGTCTTGCTGGTTCAGTTGCTGCAGTAAATGCTGCTGGAGTTGGTGCTGATGTTTCAGTTCAAGCAGATTTATTAAAAGAAGTGTCTTCATTAACAACTACATTAAAAAACAATGTTGTAATTCTTGAAGAAACTTTAGCAAAAACTGCTGCAATAGTAGATACTTATGAACAAGCATATGCTTACAGATATGATGTATTTGAAAAAATGCAAGCAGTAAGAGCTGCTGCTGATACTCTTGAAACTATGGTTGATGCTGAATTCTGGCCATTACCAACTTATGGTGAATTATTATTCAACATATAGCAAAAAAAGATGTGGAACTCTTCCACATCTTTTTTATTGTCTATTTAACAATTTTTCTATAGTTCTTGAAGCTACTGGCTTACTAAAAATATATCCTTGTATCATATCGCAGTCCTTTTCTTTAAGTATATTAAGCTGTTCTTTAGTTTCAATTCCTTCAGCCACAACCTTAATTCCCATTTTATGTGCCATCACTATTATACTGTCTACTATAGCCTGCTGATTTTCATTTATACAAATATCGTCAATAAAAGACTTATCTATTTTTAAAGTATCGATTGGAATAACTCTAAGATAATTTAAAGATGAAAAGCCTGTACCAAAATCATCTAAGGATGTTTTAATTCCCATATTCCTTAGTTCTTTTAAAATGCTTACATTAGTATCCAAGGATTTCATAAGAATGCTTTCTGTTATCTCTATTTCAATTTCATTAGGCTTAATTTTATATTCTTCAATAAAGTTTTTCATTTTAATTAAAAAATCGGTCTGATTTATTTGAACAGCTGAAATATTAATAGCTATTCGTAAAAAATCATATCCTTTATTATTCCAATGAATCTTTTGCTTAAAAGTTTCCCTTATTATCCAATCACCTATAGGAAGAATTAACCCAGTTTTTTCTGCTACAGGAATAAAATCTACTGGAGAAACAAATCCCATTTCTCCGCTTTTTAATCTTAAAAGAGCCTCAACACCAACTATTTTTCCTGTTTTAAGTTCCACTTGTGGTTGATAATCAATATAAAATTCATTATCTCTTAGTCCATTTCTTAAAACCCTCTCAAAGGTCATATATTTAATAATGTCATAAGACATTTCTTCATCATAAAACTGATAGTTATTCTTTCCTCTTTCTTTTGCTCTATACATTGCAGTATCTGCATTTTTAAGTATACTGCTTCCTACTATTCCATCCTTGGGAAATACAGAAATTCCTATACTAGCACTAATAAATACTTGTTTATTATCTAAACAAAAAAAACTATTAAAAATATTAAGTAGCACCTTAGCAAGTTCCTCAATTTCATCCTTGCCATTAATTTGTTTTCTTAAGATTACAAATTCATCTCCGCCAAATCGACTTATGAAATCGTTATTATCAATTATTTCATTAAATCTCTCACTTATAGCTTTCAAAAGCAAATCCCCTGCTTCATGACCTAAGGAATCATTAACCTTTTTAAAATCATCTAAGTCAACAAATAAAATTGCACCTGAACAACTTGACTCTTTTATATCCTTTAAAGTTTCCTCAAGCTTAATAACAAAATTAGATCTATTTGGAATACCAGTTAACATATCATAGTATGCCAATTGTTCAACCTTCCCAGTGCTTTTTACAAGCTGATTATACTGTTCTCTAAGCTCCTCTTCAGTTGCAGATAGTTCTTCATATACCTCAGACAATTCTTCATAACTATTATTTAGCTTATTAATCATACTGTTGAAATTATGTGCCAGCTGCCCGATTTCATTTTTTGATTCATATGTACATCTGATATACATATCACCCTTCGCTGCTTTTTCCATAGTAAATATAATTTCATCGATAGGGTTCGTTATAGAACTAGCCATATGTATACCTATCATTATAGCATTAAAGGTAATTATTATCGTAATAAAAACAATAATATACAATTCATTTTTTGCTATATCATTTATTTCATCTACATTTTGAGATACTACAAAAATCCAATTTGTGCCTTCTATTTTTCTAACTCCAATAAAATTACTAACATTACCTGAATTATCTATCATAATATTTTTATCAATAGCTTTATTTGAATCACTATTTTGTACAAGCTTTTTTATAAAATTACTTCCTATCCTTGTACCTATTTTAGATTTATCAGGATGCGAAATAATATCTCCTTCCGAATCTATTATGTATGCATAACCTGTAGTACCTATCTTAACACTGGAAATAACATTTTGAAAATAATCCATACTCATTATATCAGCACACACACCAATTATATTACTATTATCGTATACTGGAACAGCAAAGGCTACCATAAGCTTTCCATCAATTTTAGCTTTTAAAACATCACTGACATTTTCTTTGCCTGAAATTGCATTTTTAAAGTATTGCCTATCACTTACGTTTACATTGTCCCAACGATTATCTGTAGCACTTATAATATTTCCATGCAAATCTATTATATAGCAATATTGTAAATTTTTAAACTTATCAATTTTTTCAGTTAAATCATTTTTCGCACTCTTAGCACTAGGCAAATTGGAAATATTAGAATTATAATCCTCAGCCCTCTCCTTTAAAATATTTATAATATCTTTTCTCTCTGCTGTAAGTTCAGTTTCTCTGTATTGATTTTGTATAATATCCTTTAAATTATTACTGTCAACGGAAGCTATTTGCTCTAAATTCGTTTCACTGCTATTTATAAGTCTTTGAGATGAATAATTATAAATTATAATGCTAAGTAAAATCATTGGAAGTGAGACTAAAATTACTATCATTAGTGGTAATTTCTTTTTTAATAACATATCAATGTTAACCCCCGAAAGCAAAATAAGTAATCAATTACAACGATTATATCATAAGATTATACAAAAATCTTAAATTTTTATTAAATAATGTAGAAATTTTACATAATATTACTAAAAACACCTACTTAAGTGTTACACTTTTTACACTTAAGTAGGTGTTTAAAATTTGCTAATTAATTTTATTTTTCAACATCTGATGCAACTTCAGATAATGCTTTATTTGTATATTTATAATGTAATAACTTATGAGCTAAGCCTTTACCTGGTGTCCCAAAATAAGCTTCATACATCTTTAACAAAGCTTCATTTTCATGAGATTTTCTCTTTACAAAATGTTTATCTTGATTATAAAGCACAGAAGCTCTCACAGTTTTAATATCTATTTCTTCTAATTTTTCTGGAGTAACATGTGGTTGTCCACCACCATTTACACATCCACCCTCACAAGCCATAACTTCTATAAAGTGATATGTCTTATTTTTATATTGTTCTGATTTGAAAAATTCATAAGTATTCATAGCTCCGTTTATTACTGCCACGTTATACTCATTACCAGCTATTTCAACTGTTGCTTCCTTAATTCCTTTTAATCCTCTTACAGCTTGATATTCAACATTTTTTAAATCTTTTTTCTCAATAAAGTCTTTAGCTGATCTAAGGGCTGCTTCCATAACTCCGCCAGTAGCACCAAATATAGCTCCTGCACCACTATATTCTCCCATAGCAGGATCTGCTTCACTATCTTCAAGTTTTGCAAAATCAATTTTTGCTTCCTTAATCAATTTTGCTATTTCTCTAGTTGTTAGAACTGCATCGATTTCTCTTAAGCCGTTTATTTCCATATCTGGTCTGCCTGCTTCGAATTTTTTAGAAGTACAAGGCATAACTGTTACAGTAAACACATTTTTAGGATCTATTCCTGTAATAGATGGATAATATGTCTTAGTAGCAGCTCCAAAAATTTGCTGTGGGGATTTAGCTGATGATAAGTTACCTAAAAGTTCTGGATAATAATTTTCAGCTTGTCTAACCCAACCTGGACAGCAAGACGTAAACATAGGGAAAGGTCCATTTGAATTTATTCTTTCAACTAATTCTGTAGCTTCTTCCATGATTGTCATGTCAGCTCCAAAATTTATATCAAATATTTTATCAAAACCAAGCTGCCTAAATGCAGTATACAATTTGCCGGTTACATCTACTCCAAAACCCATGCCAAAAAGTTCACCAGCTGAAGCCCTAACAGATGGTGCCATTGCAACAATTACATGTTTCTCAGGATCATTTAACGCTTCTTTAACTCTATCGATATGTAACTTTTCTGATAGAGCATCTACTGGACATGCAATGATACATTGTCCACAAACTAAACAATTTGTATCATCTACACATTTGTTTCCTTCTGTACCGACAATCTTTTCTCCATCTTTTTCAATAAACTTCAATGTACATGTCCCTGTTTTCGTTGCACATGCAGAAATACATCTTCCACAAAGTATGCATTTTGTTCTATCTAAAACTAAAGATCTACTTCTATCATCTACAAATGGTGTTTTATCTGCAACAACATAAGGCTTTGATGCTCTTGCTTTAAATTTTATAACAAGTTTAAATAATTCGCAATTTTCTTTTCTCTTACATGGACCACATTTAAATTCATGTTTGTCTAGCATTGCAGATAATTTTTCTTTAACAAAGTTATTAACTCTTTCTGAATTTGTTGTTATAACCATTCCATCTTCTGCTATAGTATTACATGAAGTGGTTAATTGTTCTCTTCCTTCAATTTCAACGCTGCATACACCGCAGTTTCCCATTTCATTGCAATCTTTCATAAAGCAAAGTCTAGGAATTATTATGCCATTTTCTTTTGCTAATTGTAAAATTGTCTTATTTTCCTCAAAGCTTATATTTTTACCGTCAATTATAACATTTTTCATACATACACCTCTTGTTAATATATTCACAATCTCTACAATATTATAATCCATTACATACAAAACTTCCAGTCATTTAAGCATATAAATGGCTGGAAGTTTCAATAATTATTGTACATTGTTAACGAATGATATGTTTCACACATAAATCAATATTAATTTTAAGTATTTTATATAATAATATTAAAATTTACTTGTTTTTTATGTGAATTTATTATTTTTCTTTATATATGATTTTGCCATCAATTAGTACATATTTTGTTTTTGAAGCTAAAAGGAGAGGATTCTCATCAAAAATTGCAATATCAGCATCTTTACCTTTCTCAATACTTCCAATGCGGTCTGAAACACCTAAAATTTCAGCGGCATTTATTGTAATAGCTTTTAATGCTTCCATCTCATCCATTCCTGCTTTTGCAGCAAAAGCTGCACACATAGCTAAATGCTGCTCAGGAATAACAGGATGATCTGTCATTATAGCTACTTTAATTCCAGCCTTAGATAAAATTCCTGGAGTTTTAAAGTTTTTCTCTTTTAATTCTATTTTACTCCTTTCTCCAAAGCTTGGACCAATAATTAATGGTACATTTTCTTCCTTTAATTCATCAACTATTAAATGACCTTCAGTAACATGGTCTAAGGTTATATTAACATCAAATTCCTTGGCAATTCTAAGTGCAGTGAAAATATCATCTGCTCTATGAGCATGTGCCTTTAATGGTATTTCTTTATTTAAAACCGGAATCAATGCCTCTAATTTAATGTTATAGTCAGGAACCTTTATTCCTCTGTCTTTTTTTTCTTTATATTCTACAGCTTTACCAAGAGTTTCTCTTAGAAGAGCTGCTGTGCTCATTCTTGTCTGTGGAGCTTTTCCTTTTCCGTTATATACCCTTTTCGGATTTTCGCCAAAGGCAACCTTCATAGCTGCTGGAGCTTTTACTATCATATCATCGATTCGTTTTCCATAAGTTTTAATTATAGCAAATTGGCCTCCTATAACATTTGCACTTCCAGGTCCAGTCATTACAGTGGTAACACCGCCCTCATAAGCTTCTCTAAAATTTATATCCATTGGATTTATTCCATCTATTGCTCTAAGTTCTGGTGTTATAGGATCTGATTTTTCATTGCCATTAGAGCCTTCAAAGCCCATTGAATCTTCAAACATTCCCAAATGACAATGAGCATCTATTATTCCCGGCATAACAAACATGCCTTCTACATCTATCACTTCAGCATTTTGTGGAGCTTCAATAAATTGTCCTACCTCAACTATTTTTTTATTATCAATTAATATGGATCCTTTTTCTAAAACCTTCCCAGCCATTGTTAATATTTTACCATTTTTAATTAATATCATCTGCTTTTCCCCCATTTATATTTAGTTCTGTAATAAAAATTATGTTATCATCCTTAACCTCAGCCCAAATCCTGCCCCCATGAAGTTCTATAATGCTTTTAGATATTGCAAGACCTAAACCACTGCCTCCGCTGCCTTCCGCTCTAGATTTATCTACCCTATAAAATCTTTCAAAAATTTTAGAGAGGTGATCTTTACTTATATTATAGCACTTATTTTCCACACTTACTTGAAATTTACTATCAAAGGTTTTAATTCTCAATTTTATTTCTCCTGGCTTAATGCTATACCTTATGGCATTTATCAATAAATTTTCAAATACCCTAGCAATTTTATCTCCATCTATGTTAGCCCAAATCTCTTCCTGTGGCATAAATTTAACTATCTTAACATTATTCTCTAAACAAATTACATAAAGTTCTTCTATAAGCTGGTCTAAAAGTTCGGTAATAGAACTTTTATAAAACTGCAAACTAACTCCCTTATTGCTTAATTTATTATATTCAAATAAGTCGTTAATCAATATCTCTAGCTTTTCAGCTTTATTATAAGCAATATTTAAATAATCCATAAGTTCTTTTTCATTATTATATTTTTTATCCTTCAATAAACCTATATATCCTTTAATTGAAGTTAAAGGAGTTCTTAAATCATGGGATACGTTAGTAACTAAATCACTTTTCGATTTCTCTGCATTTTTTTCTTTTTCACTTATATTTTTCAATTCCTGAGTCATAAAGTTTATATTTTCCGAAAGTGATGCCAGCTCGTCCTTGCCCTCAATTTTAATTTTATAATCAAGCTTATTTTGAGATATT
Organism: Bacillota bacterium; assembly: GCA_021781655.1. Classification (GTDB taxonomy): domain Bacteria; phylum Bacillota; class Clostridia; order Clostridiales; family Clostridiaceae; genus JAJXWJ01. The sequence continues at coordinate 12,086 of JAJXWJ010000077.1, forward strand.
TTAAAAAGACCTTCCGAAATTTTTTCGATATATCTCATTTTTTTGCTCGTTAGAAAATAAAAAAGTCCAATAAAAGCAACTACTCCTTGAAGCAATGAAAATATTGAACCTTGAGGTTCTACATATATAGTATTTCCTTTTGGAATGCCAGTAACAACTAAAATTGCATGGGCATCAGAAAAATCCACACCATCTAAGCTAACATAATTTTCCTGCTTGTCAAAAACTATTCTTTGCTTATATGTATTATTACTAGTATACGTTACTATAGCATCTTGTTCATCTTTTCTAAATTGTGCTGATTTTTTTATATAATCAAATAAATTTAAATTTTTATCATTAGCATTCTTTGTTTTATAAAGCACATTGCCATTAATATCTGTTAAATATAACTTTACATTTTCTTTATTTGAATTATATGCATCAGTAATAATAGCGTCAATAGCTTCATTATTCTTAATACTTATATTTTCATCTTCTATTTTGCTTTTTACATAATAATATTCATTTGTAATATTATTTATACTGCTACTATAATCAACTTCTGTTTCTAGGTGATTTTGAATATAGTACCCATTGTACCAACTTCCAACAACAAAAGCAGCTAAAATACAAATAGCAAAAGAAACCATTAATTCAAGCCTTAAACTTCTTTCTATTTTATCCTTTGCAAAAAAATAAAAATTTATAAATGGTCTTATAACCTTTGGATATTTATTTTTCAATTTTATACCCAACTCCCCAAACTGTTTTTATATACTTCGGTTTTCTCGTATTTTCCTCTAGCTTTTCTCTTATTTTACGAATATGCACCATAACAGTATTATCACATTCAAATATATCTTCCTGCCATATGCGTCTATATATTTTTTCAGTACTAAACACGATACCCCTATTTTTGCTAAGCAGTTCTAAAATATCAAATTCTGTTTTTGTTAAATTGATAAGTTTATCTTTTATTTTCACTTCATGGGTATCAACATTTATGGTTAAGTCATCTATTTCTATAATCTCTTCATTATCTATTAAATTTTGATTATTTAATTTTATGTATCTTCTTATTTGAGATTTGACTCTAGCTAATAATTCTAATGGATTAAATGGCTTTGTGATATAGTCATCAGCACCGGTAGTTAATCCAAAAATTTTATCCATATCTTCGCCTTTAGCAGAAAGCATTATTATAGGCATATTATAATTTTCTCTTATTTTTAAGCATGCTTCAATTCCATCCATTTTAGGCATCATAACATCTAATATTATAAGATGAACATCTTCATTCTTTATTATTTCTAGCGCCTCACGTCCATTTTCAGCCTTTATAACCGTGTAGCCTTCATTCTCCAAATATATACTTATTAAATTTCTAATTTCCTTCTCATCATCTACAACAAGAATAGTTTCATTTAACATGTTACCCTCCACAATTTATGTATTAATCATATATAATATAATTATATCAAATGAAATTAATTATAGAAAATATTAAGAAAATCTTAAGAAACGTTGTATTTTTATATTAAGATATGGCATTTAAACTAAAAGCATATCATGAAAGGAAGTGAATCCACTTGAAACATTCAAGAATTACAGCAGTATTTTTTTCATTTTTGCCAGGAGCAGGACACATGTATTTAGGCTTAATACGCCAAGGAATACAACTTATGTTATTATTTTTTCTAGTAATCTTTATAGCACGTTCATATGACTTTAACTATGTCGATATATTTTTGCCGATAATTTGGTGCTATAGTGTATTTGATGTAAACTTAAAAAGCAAAAGTGATGAACCTCTAAAGGATGGAGATTTACCTTTATTCGCTAACAAAGAACTTCTAAAAAACCTAAGCAAAGAAAATAGTTTTGAAAAGTACATTGCATATATACTAATATTTATGGGAATATTCTCTTTAGTTAATAATTTATTTTTCCCATTTATAGAAAATTATTTTCCAAATTACTATCCTTTAGTATCATATGTTAAAACATTTTTCGTTTCTGCTGTACTTATAATAATAGGAATATATATTATTATAGGTAAAAAGGATAAGAAAAAGAAGGGTGATGACGTATGTATAGAAGAAGAGTAGGAACTATAACCTTTGGTGTGCTTTTAATAATATTAGGATTATTGTATCTTACAGCCTCTATTCTAAATATAAATACTGCAAGATGGATATTGAATCTTTGGCCGTTAATACTAGTTTCACTAGGAGTAGAAGTTCTTGTACTAAACCGAATTGCTCTTTCTAAAAATATAGAACTAAAATACGATATTATAAGTTTTTTGCTAATAATAATAATTTTTATCTTTGCCTTTAGCTCCTACGAAATATGCACTCATATAAAGAGTGTAAATAGTTCAAATTTTACTATACGTTTTTAAAAGTCAAAATTTAATAAAGAAGTTTTTAGATTGTTTTTAAAAAACAGGAACAATCTAAAAACTTCTTTATTTTTAATACTTTCTTTTAGGAGACTTAAAGTTTACACATCTAAATTGATGCTGGTATCTTCTTTTTTTATAAATTTCGGTAATTTGTAAATAGCTATATAAATTACGGCTGCAAGTACCATGCCTCCAGCTACATCAATTACAGAATGCTGTTTTATAAAAAGTGTAGATGCACATATAAGTATGCATATTATAAAGGATATTAACTGAAATATCTTTTTAGACTTAAGCCTTTCACAATTGTATAATGATACAAAAACTCCTATTGCATTGCACACATGAATACTTGGAAAAACGTCATTTGTTTTATCATGACTATAAATAAACCTAACCAAAATAGAGAAAATATCATTGCCTCTCACTATAGGCCTTGGGAATTGTTCATTTGGATATATAATAAATATTATGAAGGATATTACCATGCCAAGTGAAAGAAAGGTTAACATTTTATAAAAATCCATTTTAGATACAATACCCAAAATTGCAAAGCCAACAGCCATATAAATAAACCATGTATAGTAAGCTAAGACAAACTGCTTTACAAAAGGTATTTCCGAATCGAGCTTTGCATACATTTCATGCTTTGCAACGATTGTTACTTTTAAATATTCGAACCAAGCTGTTAAAAATACAAATATAATTAACGCTGAAAAGTGTTTATATTTCTGAAACATAGAATTTTGATTTTGAATCAATTTAACCCTTCCTTTTCATTTGTGCTACTTTTTAATGCTATTAAATATATAATTTCAGCTTTTCTTTATTTTTACGTGCCCTTTCATAATTAGGGTCGATTTTTAAAGCTTTATCGTAGCATTCCAATGCAGCCTCATATTTTTTTAAATAATAAAGTGCTAATCCTTTATTATTATACGAAGAAACATCCTTATTGTCTAGTTCTATTACTTTATCATAATATTTAATAGCTTCTTTATAATTACCTCTAGCATCTTCTAATAAAGCCAAATGAAAGTATGGAAGTTTAGTATCTTCTGTAAGTTCTAATGCTTTTTTTAAATAAGCTTCTGCTTCATCAAATTTTTCTACTACTATACATAGAACTCCCTTACTAAAAATAGGATACGGGTCTTCATCATCTATTTCAATTGCTTCATTAAGATATTTAAGTGCTCTATCATATTCACTTGTTTCTGTTAATACTCTTCCTGCTGCCACATATGCA
>JAJXWJ010000011.1 GCA_021781655.1 Bacillota bacterium
CCATAATATCCAATTTTATTTTCAACATTTTCTATGTTACTATTTCCAACTAATGCAATGAAACTTTTGGCACCTTTAATTAGTCCATATGTTGATTTAAAATTATCAAATACTTTTTTTCCTTCTTCAATGAATTGAAGATTAAGTGATGCTTCATTATTAATTTCATTAATAAGTTTTTTTAACCCATCTATTTTATCTTCTGATATATTATTTCCTTCATATGTTCTTCTGGAAGTTCTTTTATCAATAGCTTTATACCAATCCATTTTTATATCCATACTATCAGCTCCTTTTATATTTTATATAAAAATTATATTGCTTATAATTTATAATTTCAATTTTATTTGTTAATCGGCACATTTTTTTTCTAAATACTCTTTTGAATTATTGTCTTTAATGATAATATTATGTTATCAAAAATTATAGGAGAAGAATATGGAAATAAAATATGGAAAGCTAGTAATAATAGGAGCTGGAAACGTGGGCTCAGCAATTTTAAATTCTATTTTGAGAATGAATGTAGTAAACGACATTGTAGTTATAAATCGAAACAAAGATAAAGCTTTAGGTGAAGTTTTAGATGCTAGTCATACAACAGCCTTTGCATATAGTTCAAATGCTTCAATACGAGTAGGTGATTATGAAGACTGCAAAGATGCTCAAATAATTATTATGACTGCTGGACCTAGTATAAAACAAGGTGATGCTAGAGATAGAATGGTATTATTAGAAAAAAATATATCAATAATGTGTGATGCTATGGAAAAAATCACAAAATACACAAAAGATGCAATAATTATAAATGTATCTAACCCTTTAGATGTTTTAGTATATGTAGCACAAAAAAAATTTAATTATCCTAAAAATAAGATTATTGGTACAGGCACTCTTCTAGATACTGCTCGCTTTAATAAAATCTTAGGGGATATTTGTGGGGTTGATGCAAAAAATGTTACTGGTTTTGTACTTGGAGAGCATGGAAAGACTGCTTTTATTCCTTGGAACACTGTTAATATAGTGGGAATTTCTTTTAAGGATTTTGAAAAACAATTTGAGCTGAAAAATAAGATTGACAAAGAAGCAATTTTGCAGGAAATGAAAACTATAGGACTTGATATAGTTGGTTTAAAGGGGTATACAAATTCAGGAGTAGCCTTAAGTGCATGCAGACTCGTTGCAGCAATTATGAGAAATGAAAAATGTGTAGTGCCTGTATCTGTAGTACTTGACGGTCAATACGGAGTTTCTGATATAGCTTTAAGCCTTCCATGCATAATTTCTGAAAATGGAGTGGATAGGGTTTTAGAACTGCCTCTCGATGAGGATGGTTCTAAAGACTTCAAACACTGCGTAAGTCATTTAAAAGATATTTTAGAAAGTTCTAAGCATCTTTATTTGTAAAAGCCGATGAGTAACAATAGAAAAATATTACGCACTAAGTTACTTTTAAAATCGTTATAAAGAAAACCGCAGTAAAACTTAATTGACAGTTGACAATGGACAATTGACAATGATGGTGGATTTTCCTACGCTACTCTACGGAAAATCTTTAAACAATTGTAATTGCCTAAAAATAATAATTTGTAGTTTTTCTGACTGAAAGGAAGAAAAATGTCCTTCATTGTCAATTCTCAATTGTCAATTAAAAAATAATGCGTTTCACTTTTTAACAATTTAAGCTTAAGAGTTAGTGCGTAATATTATTTACATTTGTATGCTAATTCAAGCCATTTAGAAATTTTCTAATTAGCTTTCCTGCAATACTGAAGTTTTCTGGAATATCAGGAAGATCGTCCTTACTGTACCAATCAGCACACTCTATTTCTTTTCCGTCAACCTTTATTTCTTCAGCTTCATACTGTGCAAAAAAGCCAATCATCAAAGAATTTGGGAAGGACCAAGAAGAACTGTTGTAATATTTTATATTTTTAACCTTAATCCCTACCTCTTCAAAAACCTCTCTTTTGACTGCGCTTTCTAAATCTTCACCAGCCTCAACAAAACCTGCAATTACACTATATCTTCCACTTACAAAATTTTTATTATGTGCTAATAAAATTTTATCTCCTTTTGTAACTGCCACAATAATTGCTGGACATATTACTGGATACATTACATTGTTACAATGTGGGCATATTTTTGCTCTTTCATCCACTTTATTTTCTGTCTTAGTGCCGCATCTACCGCAAAATTTGTTTGTTTTATCCCAATGAATTATTTGTTTTGCTCTGCCTGCTATCGTAAATAGATTCTCATCAAGCAGTAATCCACATTCTCTTAATTTAACAAACTCAAAGCCTTCCTTTAATTGAAGTTCCCTAGACGTTTCTAGAGCAAAACAAGCCTTCCCATCAAGCTCTCCAATATAAAACTTATCTTCAAAAAAAGGATTAAAACCTTCCACTTCAAATTTAGTTGGAATAAAAACTCCATTTTCAATAAATTTAATTAATATGCTATCCTTATAAAAAATGAAATACAAATCATCACATTTGCTTTCCTTTATTACCTCAGAAGTTATTTTAAAATTGTTTTCCATAATGTTAATCCTTTCAGTTTATAACGTAATTTTTTAATATTAATGTAAAGAACATAGTTCATTATTAAGTTTTATAAGAAATTGTTTTGCTAGCTTTTTATCCTTTAGAGTACCAAAAGATTAATGCACAAAGTCAATTTATTATTAAATGTTGTAGCTGATATTTGGAAATATGGCTTTTTCTTTATTGAACCAGTCATAAATGCATCCAATACTTTTAGTCCATAAAAATTAATTTTTTCATTATCAATAATTCCAATATTAGTCATTGCAATCAGTGGATTTTTAAAGTTCTTCATAACAATATACTTGGCAATTTTATAAGGGAAAATTTTAAAAATTATTTCCAGCATTAAAATTGGTTTTAATGGACTATATTTGTTCTTTTCTTTATCCATTGTCTTTTTAACTTTTAATAATGTTTCATCAAAGTTCTCACCGATTTCTTCTCCTAAATCGCAAATTAGATTTGATGTAAAATTTGTTAAATGAAGCTTTTCATCCTTAACATATTTTCTTAAATTTAGAGCACAAGGAATAGGCACACCTTTAATATTTAAAAATTTATCTAAAACTCTTATATATGCTGCTACTATAATATCATTAACAGTAGCATTCATGGCCTTTGCATATTTTTTTATGGCTATAAAATTCCCTTTATCTATATCTTGCCTAACAATAAATGGTTTTTCTGTACCTTTATCAAAAACCATACTAACCTTACTGTTATATTTTGAAAGCTTAGAGGATGAGGACAGTATTTTAATTTTTTTAAAAATATTATAGTTATTAAAAACCGCCTCCAAATTTCTGCTTCCAATTTCAAACGCTTTAATATCCTCTCCAGCTTTAAAACTTGAATATATTGATGCAACAATAGCTATATAATCTTTAAAGCCTGCACCATCACAAAGCATATGATTAATAATAATACAAATTGAATCTTTAATTTCACTTCTAGCAATTAAAAGTAAAACTTGAGAGCCTATATTTTCATAGGTTCTACTAACGACAAAATTTTCTATTTCATTTTCTGGATACTTTGTTTCAATTATTTTCACAATATCATCAACATTAAAGTCACCTTCCTGCCAGTATGCTTTAAAAAAAGTTTCAACATAATTGGCACCAATTAGCGGAAATAATTGTTTTGATTTTTTTAATGACTTCTTTAAACACAGCTCATCTATATGGTTGTCAAAGTTTATTACACAATGAATTTGGTGATCATTAAAATCGCTAAAAATATATTGCATTGTATCCCAAATTTCTGCATTATATTTTTTCTTAATCATATACTTTCTCCAATCAATATAAGTAATCATATTTTATTTATAACTCAGTTATAAATATATGTAATATTTACCATCTTAATTTCTATTTTTCCATACCTTTAAACTGTTTATCGTACAAATCTCTATAAATCCCATTAACCTTTAAAAGTTCTAAATGGGTACCCCTTTCAACAATTTCTCCATTCTTTACTACAAAAATTACATCTGCCGACATAATAGTTGATAACCTATGGGCAATCACAAGGCTTGTTCTTGATTTTAAAAGAGGCTCCACTGCTTTTTGTATTAAAACTTCAGAGTTAGAATCCAAAGCAGAGGTTGCTTCATCAAATATAACTATTTTAGGATTTTTAAGTAGTGTTCTCGCAATTGAAATTCTTTGCTTTTCACCACCGGAAAGCTTTATCCCCCTGTCTCCAACCACCGAATCATACCCCTCAGCTAAAGAAGCTATGAAGTCATGAATATTAGCAGTTTTGCACGCCTCAATCATCTGCTCTTCAGTAGCATTTGGGCAAGCAAAAAGAAGATTTTCCCTTATTGAAGAGTTAAATAAAAAAGTATCTTGTGTAACCATTCCAATTTTACTTCTCAAAGAGTGAAGAGACAAATCTTTTATATTTATGTCATCTATTTTTATAATTCCATCTTTAGCATCGTATAGTCTTGGAACTAAATATGTAATTGTTGTTTTTCCTGCACCACTTGGACCAACAAAAGCTGCCATTTGCCCTGGCTTAATTTCAAAGCTAACATTTTTAAGTGTTTCCACCTTTTCCTTGTAGGAAAAATTAATATTTTCAAATTTAATTTCACCTTTTATTTGTTCTAATTCTTGGGCGTCTTTCTTTTCTACTATATCACTTTTTAAATCAAAATATTGAAATATACGTTCAAAAAGAGCCATTGAGCGTACTATATCTACATGGATATTAGAAAAAGTATTTATCGGTCCGTAAAGCCTTCCCACTAGTGAAACAAACATAACGATTCCGCCTATTGTTAAAGTATGATATTTAATCAATATGATTCCACCAAAAAGATAAATTAACATAGGTCCAATAGAAACAAAGGTTTGTATCGTCATAAAAAACCATCTGCCTACTACATTTTCACGAATTTGAAGTCTAGTAACTTCTTCATTAACTTTATCAAATTCCTTGCATTTTTCTTTTTCCATAGTAAATAGCTTTATAAGCATTGTGCCACTTACGTTTAAGGTTTCAGTAATTATGGTAGTAAGTTCCGCTAGCTTTCCTTGAGTTTCTGTTGCTATTGCCCACCTCGTCTTTCCTACCTTTTTAGTTGGGGCTAAAAATAAAGGAAGTGTTAAAAGACTTATTATAGCTAGCTGCCAATTTGTATAAAATAGAGTAGCTGCTGTTGTTGTGAATACAAATATACCCTGCAATATTTGAATAAAGGTATTGGAAAAAACACTTTCTATTCCTCCTATGTCGTTATTAATTCTAGAAGAAATTTCTCCAGCTTGAACATTAGAATAAAAATCTAACGACATATTTTGTAGGTGCTTATACATACTTCCTCTAATATCTCTTATTATATTTTTTGACACGAAGGTATTTAAATAACTTTGTCCAACAGAAATCAAGCTTAAAGAAAGGGAAGTTACAAAAGAAAGTATAATATCCTCTGCTAGCAATTTTTCATTTCCTTTTGGTAAAGCTGTATCGATTATGCTTTTAGTCAAAATTGATGGTATAATACCTAGTACCGAAGTAAGTAAAATAGTAAAAAATATAACCGCCATCTGTTTCCAGTACGGTTTGAAATAATGTACTATTCTAAAAACGAGACTTTTTGTTATTTTAACCTTTTCATCTGTTTGCTTATAAAATCTTGATCCTCTATATGGCATCTGCATAAAATCACCCTTAACTATATAATATAATTATGGTAGCATGTATTTTCATGTTTGTAAATTTTTTTACTTTTTTATTCATTATTTTTCTTTTTAATATATAAACTTAATCACCATTTCAAAAAAATCTACAATGTCAAACTTAAAAAAAGTTTATACATTGTAGATTTTTATTTTAATGATGGAATAATCTTAATTTTGAATGTGCCATTACAATGCCATATTCATCACAAGCTTCAGTTACTATATCATCTCTGACAGAACCGCCTGGTTGAACAATATATTTAACACCACTTTGTGCTGCCCTATCTATATTATCTCTAAATGGGAAAAAGGCATCGGAACCTAAGGATACTCCATTTAACTTAGAAATCCATTCACTTTTTTCTTCAGCTGTCAACCTTTTTGGTATTTTTTCAAAAATATTTTCCCACTGCTTAAGTTCCATTTCAGTTACATCATCTCTAAGAAACTGGTCTATTGCATTGTCCATATTAGCTCTTGCAACACCTTCCTTAAATTGCAAGCCTAGTACAACCGGATGTTGCCTCAAATACCATATATCCGCCTTTGAAGCTGCAAGTCTAGTACAGTGAATTCTCGATTGCTGACCTGCACCAACACCGATTGCTTGACCATCATAAGCAAAACAAACAGAATTGGATTGAGTATACTTAAGGGTAATCATTGAAAGTATTAAATCACGCTTAGAAGCTTCATCTATATCCTTATTTTTCGTTACTATATTTTCTAATAACTTTCTATCAATTTTAACATTATTTCTTCCTTGTTCAAAGGTAATTCCAAAAATTTCTCTTCTTTCAATTTCTTCTGGCTCGTAATTTGGATCCATTTGAATTATTAAATAACTTCCTTTCTTCTTTTGCATTAGCAATTCAAGTGCTTCTTTTGTATACCCAGGTGCTATTATTCCATCTGAAACAGATTTACTTAAAATCTTTGCTGTAGGTAAATCTACAATATCGCTTATTGCAGCAAAATCTCCAAAGGATGACATCCTGTCTGCACCTCTTGCTCTCGCATATGCGTTTGCAACTGGTGATAACTCTATATCTTCAACAAAACATGCTTTCTTGAGATTATCGTTAAGTGGAAGTCCTACAGCTACACCTGCTGGACTAACATGCTTAAAGGATGCAGCAGCAGGCAAATTAGTTGTAAGCTTTAATTCCTTTACAAGCTGCCAAGAATTAAAAGCATCCATGTAATTGATATACCCTGCTCTACCATTTAGCAGTTTAAAAGGCAAAGCACCTTTTTTAATATAAATTTTTGCTGGACTTTGATGTGGATTGCAGCCATATTTTAGCTGGATTTCTGAGTTTTCCATTTCATTACCTCCTTAAATTAAACGCAAAAAAACCTGGATAAATAGACTTTTACCCAGGCGGTCGATATTAAACTTTAAATTATGCTCCCTATGGTTAATTCCATTTCCGCCAGTTACATAACTTTTTTTATTCTTTTCACTAGTAGTTTATCATATAATAATATGGGCTTCAAGTAAAAAATTTGTATGTTTATGACTGCTCTTCTTTAATAGCTTTAGCCATATACAAAGTGCAACCACATTCTTTTTCATCATCTATTACCAATGTTTTGCCTTTTTCTCTTATACATAAAAGTATTATAATAACATCTCCACCAGCACCTAAAATCATCAGTAAACTTAAAAGCATTAAAATAAAATTTCCAAAATGCAAAGCTATTATATACGGAATAATGCCTGTAAAAATTAATGGCATCATAGTTCCTATTCTATACTGAGAAAGAGTTATAGCCTCTTTACAGTGACAATAAATGGTGAGATATTCTGTTAATATGCCAAACTTTATACTCTTCCATTTTTCTATACAAAAAAAATGAAAAACAAAACCATGAATAAACTCATGAGAAATTGCTAAAAGGATTGCTCCTAAAATAAAAATTATACAATCTGACATAGATAAGTAAAATATTGTTTTCCAGTTATAGGCATATAATATAAATAAAATAATAACAGCTGGTCCCATAATTACAAATGAAAATACATTTGCTTTTCCCATTGAAACCGTTTTTTTGATTTGGGTAAAATTATCAATGTTATTTTGATTTAATATCATGTTGCACCTCAAAGTATTTTTCTAGTTGTTACATAAAATTATCGCATTTATGTATATTATATTCCACTTTACTTAATTTTGTAAAGTTTATTTTAAATTTGAAATATTGTATATGTAAACGAATGAAAAATTACTATCACACTTGTTTTGATTTTAATTTCCGTAAATTTATAAAAAAATTATTGTATATTTATTTCGTAACTGAACATAATAACTATTGTAAGGGACATAACGGTTGAGCGAAGATTTATATAGGCTCCTAGCAGGGTTTATATAGGTCGACCAAAGACTGTATTGTGATTATTTATTTAGTTGTAATTCAATCGGAGGAAGATTAAATAAAGTGGGGAAAAGTTTTATTTCGGTTGAGTGAAATCTATCGCTATGAGATTCCAACTTATTTTATTTAGTTGAGTTAAGATCATTCAGGGTGTTGATTGGATTTAATCCTTTGATCTTATATAGCCTTTCGGTTATATAAGGTTGATAAAATATTCTGCATGGTCGAGCAAACCATTAATATAGGTTGCCACTTGCTTTATTAATGTCGAAAGATATTAATGAGGTGATAAACTATCTATATTAGTGCAAGTAAGATCGTTATATTCTTTAAATGCTGAAGCTTAATAAAGTTTTGGCACAAAAGAGGAAATAATTTAATGTAGTATGCAAAAATGCTAACTATAATTAAATTATTTCCTTATTTTTTTGACTAAAAATCAGCTGATGCTTTTAAATGAAAAAATATTGTTTAACATTTTTATTGATGTAAAAAAATGTAGTATTTTGGGGAATAATTTATGATGACAAATTGTGTACGTAGTAGTACAATGAATTTATCGAATTAAGTAATATTATGTATATTTTGCATATTTATTGAGTTATTAATAATTTTTTTAAAGAAAAGAGATATTTTATGTTGAAATTACAGTTCATTCAAATTTTTCTTTTAGGATTTCCAGAAACTTTTCTTTGTTTTTGGGCTATTAATTATATAAATAATAATAAAATACAACTTAAAGTATTGTTTATAACTAGCTTTATAATAGATGTAATTATATATTTCGTAAGATTGTTACCAATTTTATATGGAGCTCATACAATTATATCAATCGTGTTATTTATAATTTTTACATATAAGATTACTAATATATCTCTGGTAAGAACTATATCATCTTGCTTAATAATTATGATTCTAATGTCATTTTGTGAATTTTTCCCTATCTTTATAGTCGAATTTTTTAACTTTAATTTACAAAATGTATTCTCAAATCCTTTATTTGAAGTTATATTATTTTTTCCTTCACTTGTAATATTTGTTTTATTCATAATTTTATATAATCATCTTAATATTAAATATTTATTGAAAGGTAATGATTTAATTGTCACTAATAGAGAAAGCCTCAAATAAGATTGGTTGCACGTTAGCCGTGAATTTAAATTTAGATGAAGACAATAAAGAAGTATTAATTTACGGAGCTTTTTGCCTTTTACAAACTATTTTATGTTTATCATCAATAATAATCTTCGGTTATATTTTTAATGTTTTATTAGAGTCTTTGCTTGTAGCTATTTCTGCCAGTACCTTAAGAAAATATTCTGGTGGAGTACATTCAGCGTCTCCAAACAGATGCTTAATTATCAGTATATTAATAAGCGTAGGCTTTAGTTTAATTATAATATCTACTACAAAATATTTAACTTCATCTTTTTGTATTCTACTGGTTTTTATAGGAATAGTTTATAGCTATTATTTTTTATACAAATATGCTCCTGTGGATAGTGCTGCAAAGCCAATAAATAATATCAATAAACGTAAAGAATTAAAATTTAAATCTTTAATATGCTTAAGTATAATGACTATTTTAATAATTCTACTTATATTAGCTTATATTTTTAAATTAAACATAAACATATTAATATATTGCGAATGCATTGCTGTTGGGGTGACTTGGCAAAGCTTTACATTAACAAATTTAGGACATAATTTTTTAACTAAAATAGATAATATTTTTATTAAAAATTAAGGAGGAGTACATATGAAAAAGAAGTTATTTGCTTTATCTGCAAGTATACTAACATTATTTGCTTTGTTTACTTCCGTTTCTGCTTGCTTTTATGTTTTATATCAACCAAAAGAACCAAAATGCTTAAATGAAAAATAATTTTTAAGGACCGTTTATTCGGTCCTTAAATCCGTAAATTATAATCAGATAGGTGGAAAAAACAGTGAATGAATTTGAAAAAAATAATTTAACAAAAATTAACGATATTATATATACTGTAAAGCTAGCCTCATTATTATTTTCTTTATTGTTAATTTACAATCACTTTAGTTTTAATTATAAATTGGATATTAATAATTTTGGTACTAAATTCTTTTTTAATCAAGTTTCATTAATTTCACTTTGTATGATGTTAATATATTTGCTTTGGTTATTTACAACAAAAATCTTTGAAAAATTTTATTTTAATAAAATTATTATACATTTTGAAAATTATTTTTTTATATGCTTTTTTACTATTTTAATATGTATTTCCGGCACTGATACTTATCAATACAAGTTATTATATATGTTTGTCATAATAACATCTACTTTGCAATGTGGAAAAAAACATGGTATTTTAGTTGCTTCCATATCTTCTATAGTAGTTTTAGTAATGGATTTATTCCTATTTCAAAAACAAAACATAAATATACATTTCGAAAACGATCTTATATTATGTGGAATATTTATTTTAATTGCATGGCCTCTAGGCCATTATGTTGAAATTGAGGAAGAAAGAATTAAGTATAAGACTGTTCAAGTAAACAAACTAAATTATAAATTAAAAAGTCAAAATGAAAAAAATCGAGAAATTGAAAGACAGTTATTAAAAAATGAATTTTGCTCTAGATTAATTTTTGAAAATTCAAAGGATGTTATTTTAATTCACGATTTAAAAAAAGTTAAATTCGCAAATAAAAATGCAGAAGAGCTTTTAGGCTTCAATTTTGAAGAGTTCGGCTCTATGTCTATATTTGATATATTAAGCAATAACTTAGGCTTCGTAAATAAAAACTTTGAGGATGAACTAAAGGGATTAAAAAACAATATTAAATTTGAAGCTAAACTTAACAATAAGTTTGGCAAAAAAATTGTTGCAGAAGTAATTTCTAATTATTTTTTGTTTGAAGGTAATCCGTCAATATTAAGTATTATTCATGATATTTCCTCTGAGAAACAAGTAGAAAAATTGAAAAAAGATGTTGAAAAAAATGTTGAACTTTTGCAGGAAACTCAAGAATTTGCTGATTCGATAATCGAATCCTTTGCAAACATTTCTCACGAATTAAAAACACCTTTAAACGTTATTTTTTCTACAGTTCAATTATTAGACTTGCACAAAAAAAATGTATCAAAAATTGAGGATAAATTCGAAGATTACTTAACATTAATTAAGCAAAACTGCTATAGATTAATGAGACTTATTAATAACTTTTTAGATATTACAAAAATAGATTCTGGATTTTTAAAATTAAATGTTGTAAAATGTGACATCGTTAAGGTAGTTGAAGACATTACTCTATCTGTTGCACCATACCTTGAAGGCAATAACCTTAATTTAATATTTGACACAAATACAGAAGAAAAGATAATGTGTTTTGACCCTGATAAAATTGAAAGAATTATGCTAAATTTACTTTCTAATTCGGTTAAATATTCAAAAGGCTCTGGTGAGGTTTTTGTAAATTTAACCGATAATGATGATTCAATTACAATTTCTGTTAAGGATACAGGTCTTGGTATTCCAAAAGAAAAGCATAGGTTAATTTTTGAAAAACTAGGACAAGTAGATAAAACCTTAAAAAGAATTAGTGAAGGTAGTGGAATCGGGCTTACTTTAGTAAAATCCTTTGTTGAGATGCACAATGGCTCTATTATACTTAAAAGTGAGCAAGGCAAAGGCAGCGAATTTGAAATTACAATTCCTACAACCTTGAGTGCTCAAAATATAGATGAAGATATAAAAATATTTACTACTAATGAAGAGAAAATTAGCATTGAATTTTCAGATATATATATTAAAAACTAGGAGGCTTATTAATGATAGAAACAATTGTTTTAGCAATTTTGGTTTCAAAATTAAAAAAGAATAAAATTTCAACTATATTTAAGTCTTGGACTATATATCCCCTTATATTAATGTGCCTATTATACCTTATATTAGAAATAATGATTTTTAAAGGCATATATTTCGAAATACAATTTACTACTATTTTTAAAACACTGTTGTTTCTATCTGTATTTATTTTGGTCATTAAATACAAACTTTATGCCAGTTCAGCTATTGGCTCACTGTTTTTACTTGCTGGAAGCTTTCTTAACTTTTTAGCAATGAGTGCTAATAACGGTAAAATGCCAGTTTTTATAACTCTTTCAAAATTAACTGGCTATGCAAACAATAGTTGTTTCAGCAAAATTAATGATATTCATATTATGGGAAATTCGGCAGCTCATCTTAAAATACTTACAGATATATTTGATGTTGGCTACTGTGTTATGAGCATTGGAGATATATTAATTAGAGCTTTCATATTTATAATCGTTTACAAAGCAATTGAAAAGGCTAACCTTGATAAGGTTACTTCCTTAGACACAAATATAAACTTAACCTTTTAATATTTAGGAAATTTATTATTTATTAGAAATTGATGAAAGCTTTCAAAGATTTCTATTTTTTTTTCATATTTAACCTTTTCATCTTTTAATCTTTTTATTTTATTAAAAATCAATTGCTTTTCCTTTTTCAACCCCTTTTCCTCTTCTAATAATAACTTAATTTCCTCTTGCTTCTTTTTATATATTGGCTCATACATTGCTCTAAGCATCTTTTGTTTTTTGTTTTCAAAAATAATATTTTCCCTTTTTGATTTCACAAAAGCATTTGTATGTCTTTTTATATCTGCTATAATATTTAATATCCATTCTTTTAAAGCTTGCATTTAAAAATCACCTCAATATAAGTATGGAAGGAGCAAATAATGATAAACTTTAAATTGTTTAACAACTTTTATTTGAGCGGTAAAGAAAAAAAACTTAAAGCCCTAGATAAACAAATTGAGCACTTAAAGCTTTCTATAAAAAACGAAAAGGCTTCAATTGAAAATAACGAAAAAACCGCTACCGAGCTAGAAAAAATCAATTCTGATATAGGCAAAAAATACATTAGTACAGTTGAATTTTTTATAAATACTAGTAAAATCTTTTTTATTAAAAACAACAACTATAAGGTTTCTCCTTGGGATAAATTAAATTTAGTTTATCTTTCTAAAAGTTATGTGCTTAAAACAAAAAAAGGAGAAATAATTCATGTTTTTAAAGATTATTTAAATGATTTTTTTAAATATATTAATACATTTAACTATACAATTATAGTTTTATCCGTCGATAAAAACTATATTGAGCTTGAATTTAGAATGAAGGAAGCCAAGGTTGAGGATTTTTTATAAAAAATGATACCGTAAAATCATAATTCCTTTGCTGCAAAATCCATTAACCTTCCAATAAATTGACCTTCATAGTAAGTATTAAGCTTATGATCCTTTATTTTAACTTTTGTGTTCCCATCTACTCCTCTGTCTAAACAGTGCTTTGCAAATAAACTAATTTGCTTCTTACCTTTGCCATACGGTCTTAAGGCAGGCTCACCTTCTAATGTATAAAAGCTTTCCCCTTCTAATTTAACAAACCTTAAGGCGTCATCATAATCTTCTGATGAAATTGCTTTAGAGGTTACTATGAAGCTATGATGATAATTGTTTTCCTTTGCTATTTCCCCATTATAGCTGTATAATTCTCCACTTTTTAGAACCATTCCTATTATAGGCGTGATGTTATTTTGTTCCATAATATTAGCCCCCTTATTTTGTCATATCGTCTTTTAACTGTTCATAAATTGCTTCAAACTGCTTATTTATTTTTTTAAAGGCCTCTAATACCTTGGGATCGAAATGATAAGGCATAACCCTTTTATCACCTTTTGTAATAATGTTATAGGCTTCTTCATGGGTAAAACTTTTTTTATAAGGTCTAATGCTTCTTAACGCATCATATACATCTGCTAAAGCAACAATTCTCGCCGATAAAGGTATATCTTCTCCACTTTTACCACAAGGATATCCTGAGCCGTCAAACTTTTCATGATGATTTTTAGCTATTTCTGCTGACATCTTCAAATATTTTGAATCTCCAATTATTTTTTCCCCATAAATAGTATGAAGCTTCATTTGCTCAAACTCTTCTTTTGTTAATGCAGAAGGTTTTTTAAGAATACTTCTATCAACATAAATTTTACCAACATCATGCATTTGAGCAGAAACAAATATTTTTTTTATAAATTCATTATCTAAGCCCATTTCTTCTGCAATTGCAAAAGAAAAATAATTGACCCTCTTTACATGCTTTCCCGTAACATCATCACTGGCTTCAGCTGCCCTTGCTAGGGCATTGGTAGTATAATCAAAAGCTTCTTCTAGTTCATTCATTTTATATTTTATTTTATTTATCAAATCAACATTAATGGTAAGTGCTCTAATTATGTCCACATCATAATTATTAACATAACTTTGATAATTAAATGCAATAAGTGTCATTTCATCTATAGAAAACCCTGCAAAATTATTAATAGGTGTAATCACTTGTCTTAATTTAGAAGGAAGTTGATTTTTCTTAAAATTAATGTCCGAAAGTTCGGATATATCATAATTTTTACTAAACCCATTTTCTCCATAAACATCAAATTTAAAAAAATCATCCTTACCTATATTTAAATCATATTTTTCTTTATAACTGTTATTTTGTTCAAGTTGAAGCACCTTTGCTTTGTATTCTTCCTTTGAAGGTATAATTATACATACGATTTGAGGAATATTTTTTAAAAATAAATTCTTTGCATATAACAAATCTATTAATTCATGAGTAATCGTCTTTGAATTTAAATATTTATTTAACGACATTTTAACCTCACTATTTAATAAATTAATAGCCTCATAACTTTCTGAAATACCTCTATATCTCTCATTGAATATAGAAGCTTGTTTAAGCATAGGCACTAACATGAGTGGCAAATCAGTAAATTTTAAAACTATGCAGTTTTTTACAGCTTCAATGATATTTTCAAAATTTTTATAAAAATAAATTACTGATAAATTTTCTATAGATGAAATATATTGAATAGTTTGAATAGCATTTTCTTCAAAACTGTCCAAATCAACAATTAGCATTATCGGTTCTTTTTCATATAACTCAACCATTAAATCACTTTTGTTTATACAATATATTTCATAACTTCCTTGCATAATTTTCCTAATTTCATTTTCATTTTCTGAGCTTGTAGTTAAAAGAAATACTTTAGACACCATATTTTCACCCCCTTATTTCTTCAAGGGCGTTAATGATTTCACCACTATTTGCTTTTAGTTTTAACTCTCCTCCAGAATTTATAATTAGCTTTCCATTATTTAATAGTATTTGTGTTGATAGTTCTGAAAGCTTTTGTAAAGTTCCAAAATCAAATACTATTTTAAGCGGTTTAATAAATAGCATTCCTTTAACTGCTGTATCTAATCCATTTTGATCCTTTAAACCAAAATGTTCATTAAATGCAATAATAAAACTTCCATTTGCATTTTCAATATTAAACCCAGAAATGTTTTGTTCCTTTTCTTTAACCGTTGAAGCTTTTTCTTCATCATTAGCATTTAAAACTTCATTTATTATAGCTGTAAATTTTTTTGAATCGATAGGTTTTATTACATAATTTTTTGCACCATTTTTTATTGCTTCGAACACCATTTGTTTTTGATTTAAGGCACTAACCATAATAATTTTAGCATCTTTATGTTTTTTTATTATGGCTTCTACAGCATCAACACCATTCATATTTGGCATTGTAATATCCATTGTAACCAAATCTGGTTTTAATTCAGAATATAAAATTATAGCCTGTCTTCCATCTGCTGCTTCCCCAATTACTTTGTGGCCATTTTCTTCAAATATCATACAAAGGTTTTTTCTCATTACGCTTGAATCATCTACTACTAAAATGTTTGCCATTTATTCTTTCACCTCCGAAAAATCTATAAAAGTCTTATCATCCAAAAGAAGCAAACTTATATCAAATTCACATTCGTTATTAGTTAATTTGCAACTTAAAATTTCTGATTGCATGTATTTCACATAAGCATCGCTATTAGAAAGCACCGCAGGTATACTTATATGAAAAAAATAACTGGTATTTTCATACTTACCAAAGCTATAACCAAGTATTGTGTTTGAGATTTCTCCTAAAACCCCTTCTATATAATTTATTATATCATCTTCCTTAACTTTTTGAAGCATAAATCCTTCAACAAGTCTTCTACCCATAGCTTCATTTATGCTAATCATTACAATTGCATTTAGACTGCCTTTTAAAGTTAACAATGCTGTTATTTTGTTTAAAGTTATACTATTTCCTGCACTTATTTTGCTATCGATCATATCTATTCCAATTTGATTTTTAAGTATTTCTTTAGCCGTTAATGCTACATCCTTACAAAATTTTTCAGGTAGCAATGCGTAATTTTCATCTGCATCAAGCTTTGGCAAAGTAATCTCAAATCTTGTTCCAAAATCTTTTTTACTGCTTATTTCTATTGTTCCACTAAGTTCATTTACCTTTTCTTTAACAACAGACATACCTACTCCTCTACCAGAAATAAAATTTGCACTTTCTTTTGTAGTTATGCCATGTTCAAAAATAAAACTCATTATTTCGTTTTCCGACATTTTGTTTAGTTCCTCTGCAGTATATAAACCATCTTTCAATACCTTTTCCTTTATTCTATCTAAATCTATTCCTCTTCCATCATCAGAAATAATAATTTTAAATTTATCATTATTATCTTTAATTTCACAAGAAATCGTTCCAAAAGATGACTTATTCTTCTCGATTCTTTCATCCTCAGTTTCTATTCCATGGTCTGCAGCATTTCTAAATATATGAACTATAGATTTAATGACATCATTATATAAAACCGTATCTAACATTATATCATCACCTACTATTTCAAAGGTATTAATATTTTTCTCTAACCTTTCAGCAAGCTTTTCCACATAATCAGTATATATTTTCAAAGCATCTTTAATCGACTTATACCTTAACCTTTGTATCATAGGCAATATAGCTTTGCATTCATTTGCAGGTAATGTTTTCTGAATTATTTTTTCTATTTCTATTAATTTGTCTTTGTTAATGTAACAAAAATCATTTTGCTTTGTAAAATCTTTACCGGCATATTTCTCAATTATTTCTATATCCTCTTGAAGCCAAGCTGTTAATTTTGAAAAATCAAAACTTGAAATACATTTTTCTTCATTATTTTCATATATTTTATTTTCAAGTTCATCTAAATGTTTAACTACATTTATTAATTCATATTGACTGAAATTTCCCTTAAAGGTATGGAGCTGTCTTAAAACTTCATCATACTTCATTTCTACAATTTTTTTATTTATATCCACAAAAAACTTTTCGTAATCTGTAACTAGCTGCCTAAAATCATCGATATTTATTATTACTTTAACTACCATTTTAAGTATATTACTTTCTTCTTCTCTTTGTTTTTCTAGAGATCTCTTTTCAGTAATATCAGTTATTTTAACCATAATTGTATCTATATTTTTTTCGTTTTTAACAATTTTATATGATAAGGTAACTATAAAATTATTAATTCCAAGTTCTTCTGGTAGCAGCGTGAAAAATATATTTCTTTTGTATACTTCTTCATCAAATATTTTTTCAAACAACTCGTCCATAAATTTTCTTGAATTTTCATTTTGGCTAAAAATTAAATTTGATAGTTTTTGTCCACTTATATTTTTTCCAAAAAATCTTTCGCATTCTAAACTGTATTCATCATGAATTAATAAATTTTTATTAAAGGTTAAAATACCTTGTTCTACATTGTCAAAAAGGTTTTTTAGCTTTAAATTTTTATTATCTAATTTATTATTTATGCTTTCTAGTTTTTTACTTGCTTCGATTAAAGTTTCATTTTGTGCTTCTAATTCACTATTTTGATTTGCCATTGCACTTATATAATCATGCATTTTAGAAATAATAACATTTGTATGATTAGCTAACCTCTCCACTTCTAAAATCGGTTTTCTAAATTTAATCTCGCTTTTCATTGCTGCTTCTATATTTCCGTTTGCTAACTCATTCATCCTTTTATCTAAATCGATAAGGGGCCAAGTTAATACATTAATTAGTACCCTTGCAATAAGCCTAGAAATAAGCATTGTTATTATAAATAAAAGCAAGAAGGTTGTAATCAAACCTAAATATCCATATATTATTATTAACGGATTTAATTTAACAAACATCTTAAAATGAATGTTTCCAGAATTATCTATAAGATTAGTAGAGTTAGTAACTTCTAATGCATTAATTATTTTTGAAATATATATATTTTTTAAAATAGGTATGTTTTCCGAATCGTAAACAACCTTCCCATTTTCCTCAATAGTATATTCAATTGTAAGCATCTGATCATTTATTGGACTGGAACCTTTTATGGGAATTCCTTTATTTATATCTTTTTTTTGAATTTCTGTTGGTAAAAAAACATATGGAAAACCTAAGTTTTTAAAAATTTCATTATATTTTGACACATTTTCACTATATGTCCCTAAACTTTTATTACCTGCTGCCACTCTATTATATTGGTCTTCAAATTGATGGCTCATTCCATCTCCAGCATTATAGGAAATCATATCACCGAAACTTCTTAGTAATATTCCAAGTATAATTATAATAGCACTCATAACTATGAGAAGACTATATGAATTGATTTTCATAGTAAGATGGTTCATTCGTTTCTTAAGACTAGGCTTTTTATTATCGTATGTCATAATTCTGCACCTCATAATTAAAACTGTACTGGTAGAAATTGTCGTTTTTTATTTGTTTTTTAAATTTATATTACTATAATAGCATTATATATATGTTGTTTCAATTGATTATAAGTTTATTTTAATAGTATTCCGTTACGCTTTTATATAGCTTCTTTGTTTCCTCCCACCTTCCTGTGCAATTTAGTACTACAAAAATAACATCATGACCTTTAATATTAATTGAACTGACAAGGCACTTTCCAGCACCACCTGTAAAGCCAGTTTTAACTCCATTAGCTTCTGGAATAAGATACAATATTTTATTTATATTATTATAACTTCTAGTAAAGCCTTCAGCTCTGCCATCAACAACCTTGCTTGCAACTATTTTGTTGAAAATAGCATTTTCTTTAGCTTTAGCTGTAATAATTGCTAAATCGTATGCTGTGCAGTAATGATTTTGACTATCTAATCCATGGGGTGACTCAAAATGTGTATTAAAAGCTCCTATTACAAGGGCATATTCATTCATAAGCTTTAAAAAACTAGGAATATCTCCACTAATCCCTTCAGCTAATGCAATAGCAGCATCATTGCCAGACCTAAGCATAAGACCATATAATAGTTCTCTAATGGTTATATTTTCTCCAGCTCTATAACCTACTGTTGAGCCTCTAATACTTGTTGCTTTTTTTGAAATAGTAACTTTTTTGTCTAAATCACCATACTTTATGGCCACTAAGGCAGTCATAATTTTAGTTGTACTAGCAATAGGAATTAATTCTTCTGCATTTTTTTCATATAATACTTTTTTTGATTTTGAGTCCATAACGATTGCTGCTCTAGCATTAACTTTAACTTCTTGTGCGTAACAAATGGTAGAAAGCATATCAAAAATAATAATCATTGTAATTATTAATAATAGTGTTCTCTTCATGGTATCACCCTTCTCATTTCTTATAACTTTATTATTTGTATATCAAAATTATTTATTCCGATTGATTATTTATAATAAAATTGTCAATAATGTAAATATACTTATTGGGGAGGTAATTTTGTGTTTTCTTTAATTTTAATTTTTATTATTTTATTTATTCCACTTCCAATATCTATAAAATTCATCTTTAATAACAATGCCTTTAGTTTTTATATTTACAATAAAAAAATAGATTATACTAGGCGAGTTTCTAAAAAAGCAAAGCATAAAATTAAAAGTGAAGATGTCATCACAAAATTAAAGCGCTATATTAATTTAGCAAAAAAAATCCGACGACATTTAAAAAATTGTATACTAAAACCTATTGCTTTTTTTACTTTTAATATAAATTATGGTTTTGAGGATGCTTTTCAAACTGGAATCCATTACGGAACCTTTAACCTTATACCTACATTAATTAAAGAAAATATAGACAGTTATATTAAATTATTTAAATTTCAATTTAATATAATTCCAGACTTTGAAAATAAAAAATTTGATTTTAATTCAAAATGCATATTATGGATAAGTTTAGCAAACACTATTTTCATTGCAGTAGTGATTTTTTATGAATATTTAATTCAATTGCAAAGATTAAAACATTTAGGAGATGACTATTATGGAAACACATCCAATTGAAAATTTAATGAAGCAAACCATGGAAAATTTAAGAAATATGATAGATGTAAACACTATTGTGGGTACTACAATTCGAACTGATGATGGAACCATTATCATTCCTATATCTAAAGTATCTTTAGGTTTTGCTTCCGGTGGAAGTGAATTTGATGGAAGCAGCGAAAAGGAAAACCAAAACAAAAAATTCCCTTTTGGAGGCGGAACAGGTGCCGGCGTGTCACTAAAACCAGCTGCATTTTTAGTGTTAAAACAAAATAACGTTAGACTTTTACCTATAGATTACCAAAACTCTTATGACAAGATGATAGATTCTATTCCTCAAATAATGGAGCTATTTAAAGATGGTCTTGGCAAACATGTTGAAAATAAAGAAGAAGAAAAGAAAGAAGAGCGTACATAAGTGCGCTCTAATCAAGTGAAGCTTCATCTAAAATCTCTTGTTGTATTTGCTCTTCAAAGTTTTCCAACGGAGGAAGTGAATCTAGGTTTGTTATGTCAAAATATCTTATAAACTCGTCTGTTGTCTTATATAAAATCGGCCTTCCTGGAGCTTCTAACCTTCCACATTCGGATATTAATTTTTTTTCTAGAAGTGTACTTATTGCTCTATCCGATTTAACTCCTCTTATCTCATCTATGTCGATTCTTGTTACTGGTTGTTTATAAGCTATTATGGACAAAGTCTCTAGTGCCGCTTGTGACAATGCCTGTCTTGAATTTGTTTTTAAAAGCTTTTGTATGTAATCATTGTTTTCTGATTTAGTTGCAAATTGGTATTCTTCATTTATACAAATGATTTTAATCCCTCTTTCCGAACTATTAAAATAGGAAATCATTTCCTCTAATATTTGTTTTGTTTCATTAATATCACATTCTATTATTGAAGAAATTTCTTTTAACTTAAGTGGTTCTCCGCTCACAAATAAAAGTGACTCTATTATGGAATAAAGCAAGTTTTTTTTTGAAACTTCCTTTATTTCAAGCTGTTCTAACTTATACTTCTTCATGTTCATGTATCCTTTCAATAAATATTTCTCTAAAGCTTGATTCTTGAATTATTTTGATATCTCTAAGTTTTATTAGTTCTAGTAGCGCTAAAAAGGTTACTACAACTTCTATTTTACTGCTACATTCACTTTTAATATTTGAAAATAAAATTCTATCCTCCAAATCAAATTTATGTAACAAGCTTTCCATTTTATCTTCAATTCTATATTTATCAACTGGTATTTCGCTGCTAATTCTATTTTCCGTGTTGATTTTACTCAAGTATGTACTCATTAATTTATCAAATAACTTATATAAATCAAGCATAGTAATATTTTTGAATAAATCTTCACAAAGCTCGTCTTTTTCCTGAATATCGTTTATTATTTCCGGTTTTTTAGTATATATAACTCCAGTTTTTTCTTCCCGAACCTTTAAATAATCTGCTATCATTTTATATTTTTTATATTCAACAAGTTTAAATATGAGTGCCTTTGCGGGATCTTCCTCTTTTGAGTCCTCCTCATCTTCGTTAGTCTTGGGAAGCAATAGTTTAGATTTCATTTCTAAAAGACTAGCTGCTATTACTATGAATTCTGATGCGATTTCCAAATCCATTTCTTTCATAACCTTAAGATAATCTAAATATTGAGTAGTTATTTCATGCAACCTAACATTATATATATCCATTTCATTTTTTTTAATTAAATGCAATAGCAAATCAAAGGGACCTTCAAAGTTTTCAATCTTAATCGTAAGTGCCATAATATCTCCTTTTTTAATACAAATAGCCTAAGTATATTTTAACATATCTTTAGGCTATTTTTATATATAATTTTATCTATATAGCATTGTCAAAGACTCTGCTCAAATTGAATTTAAAATTATCAAATATTCCACCTTTTTTTACATCTCTATCGCAATATATATTTACCTTTGCAAATGGCTTTCCATCTTGGTAATATTCACAATAACCAATTATACTATTCTTTTTATACCCTTTATCACTTTTATTATAAAAACATTTAAAATCTATTTTCTTATCTGTTCCTTTTTCTACAACTAAACTTAAATCTTCACTAGCCTTTGCTAAGAAAAATTTATCACCTTTTTTATTTAAATTAACCTTTTCAATAACTCCATCTTTAGTTGCTATCTTTTTTGCTTCAAATTTTGAAAATCCATAAGTCATAAGCATTGCTGCATCTCTATTCCTTACCTTATAAGTTGGTGCACCCATAATTACTGCTAAAACTCTAACTCCATCTTTAACTGCCGTAGCAGATATGCAGTATTTAGCCTCATCAGTAAAACCAGTTTTTAGTCCATCACAGCCTTTATAAAATCTAACTAATTTATTATGATTAACAAGGCCAATAGGAGTTTTTCTTCCTTCTGTGATTGTTTCCATATAAGTACCTGAATATTTTAAAATATCTTTATGCTTTAATAGTTCCTGAGACATTAAAGCAATATCATAGGCACTGCTAAAATGACCTTCTGCACTAAGTCCAGTACAATTTTTAAAAGCTGTATCTTTCATGTTTAGTGCTACTGCTTTTTCATTCATCATTTTAACAAAAGCTTCCTCACTGCCAGCAACATACTCTGCCATTGCCACTGCTGCATCATTTCCTGATGCAATGGCTATTCCCTTTAAAAGTTCTTCTACAGTTCTAACCTCTCCATTGTCTAATATCATGGAACTTCCACCCATTTTTTTTGCATTTTCACTTACTGTAACCTTATCTCCATAATTCATCTTACCACTATCTATTTTTTCCATAATTAATAGCATAGTCATTATTTTTGTAACAGATGCAGGGGCAAATTTTTCGTGACTATTTTTTTCGAATATTACTTTTCCTGTAGTGGGCTCTACTAAAATTGCAGACCTTGCATCCACATTCATTGCACTACTATTAGAATCATTTTTTTCTTCCTCCACGGCATAGGCAACATTTGCAAAATTAAGATTTATTAATATAACAGCACAAGACAAGCTAACAAGTAACTTGTTCCATTTTTTCATTTTTATTTCACCCTTTCATAAAATGTATTATGAAATTATTTTCCCCATTTATCAAAAAAATATCGCAATTTATCAAAAAAAGAAAAATGGTGCTGTTTATAAATTTTAAAATTTTACGCTCTTGGATGAGTACTTCTATATATTTCTGCTATCTTGCTTTTTTTTGAAATACTTGCATAAATTTGCGTGGTAGCTAATGCTCCGTGTCCTAAAAGTTCTTGAATAGTTTTAATATCCGCTCCATTTTGTAACAAATGAACTGCAAAAGAATGTCTTAATGTGTAACAATTTATCTTTTTCTTTATATTTGCTTCCTTTGCATAATGTTTGACTATTTTCCAAAAACCTTGTCTAGTCATTTTGTAGCCTTGTAAATTAAAAAACAAATAGTCTAAACCTTGTACATTATATTCGTTTCTAATTTTTATGTATTTCTCTAGACATTTTACTGAAATAGAACCAATTGGAATTATTCTTTCAGAAGCCTTTGCATCAAGACATTTTATATAATTGAGCTTTAAATTAATATCATCCACTTTTAGATTTAAAAGTTCAGATACTTTTATTCCTGCAGCATACATTAATTCTAACATTGCCTTATCCCGAATTCCTTTATTTCCCCCTATATCTGGTGCTTCTAAAAGTATATCTACCTCTTCAACCGTCAATATTTCAGGTAAAAAACGTTTGATTTTAGGTGCTTCATATTGAGAAACCGGATTTTTTTTTATAATTTCTTTATTATAAAGATATTTATAAAAGTTTCTAAGCACAACAATATTTCTAGTTATCGATGATACTGCTTTTTTCTCTTCTTTTAAAAAATGAACATATTCTAATATGGTTATGGGCTCTATTGTTAATATATTTTCATTTTTTTCACTCAAAAAATCAACAAATCTAGTCAAATCTCTTAAATAAGCTTCCACTGTGTTAGAAGCAGCTTTAGTTTTTAAAACTTGTATGTAACTTAAAACAAATTCATCCATAATATTCTCCTGTTTTATAATATGTTATATAAAATATCAACTCATCAATAGCTTCATTAAATAAAGAAAATTATTTATGATTTTTTCATCTGCACTTAAAACATTATATACCAAAATGCTATTTGAATAAATTTTTTCCTTGCAAATAAAAAAATATAAAATGAAATCTATAGTTCTCGGTAAAAGTGCTCCAAAAATCAAAAGCACAATAAAGCATTTTAGAAATGTAATAATTCCAATGAAATTATATTTCAATAATACCACTTCCTAAAATATAAGAAAATAGCTTTACTGCTTTTGGTGAAAGAAATGCTTCAAAGGAGAAGCCTATAAACATTATAAAAAAAATAAGTATAAATGTACAAGAGTATACTAATAAATTTTTTAAAAGACTAGTTGTCCATTGGTTTTTGCCATAGTTATGCATAAGCATAATGGAAAACTTCATTGAAATTACAGAAGCTACAATTATACAAGGTATATAAATTATATTTTGAGGCAATAACGATAATAAGGATAGCCATATACCTTTGACTCCCATTCCATTTATAAAAAATGCAATAGTAAACCCAAGGGAAAATCCTTTAACTAAATCCATTAGCAATATTATAGGTAGTCCAATCATAGTTAAACCTAATACCCAAACTATTATTATAGTTAACACATTATTTTTAATGGCTTGAAATAAAATTTGAATATTATCTTGTGAGCTTGCTCTTGTAATATTAGAAACATAGGAGAGTAAAATGCTTTTTTGTCCAGAATCCATATATTTGACAGCATATACACCAAAAACAATTCCTGTACAAAGGCAAATTGAGCTAAATATATATAGCCAAACATTAACTTGAAAATGCTTGTATACTAAATTTTCTTTTAAAATCACATTCATAATGCTCCCCCTATATAATCACATATATAAATATTTATGATTATATTTAATAAAATATACTGTATGTGAATTTAAAAGTTAGTTTTTAATTTAGTACTCTAATTATATAAATATATAGTGACGCATGCACATCAGTATTTACTATTTTCCTTATCATGCCGTCAACTTCACAAATCAAATTATCTAAATTTCACTGTAATTTATCTACCAAATATATTTAATACTCCATGTAACAATATTGTTGAATAACTATTTTTCGTTTTAAGTCTAACGGCACCTAAAATAATTCCAAAGCATAATCCTGTTATTACTTTCCATACCATAACCATAGCAAGTCCATTTTGCACCCTAAAAGCAATAGAACTAATGTATCCTATATGCCAAAATGCAAATAGTGCCGTAGTAACAATATATGTCTCCCATTCTCTTGAAAATATATTATTAAGCTTGTTCCAAACATAACTTCTAAATATTATTTCTTCAAAAATTGGTGTTACCATACTGCTGAAAAAAAGAAGGATTATTGCTTGAAAACCTCCAGTAAAATTTGACGGTGTTGCTGTGAAAAGCAATATCGCTACAATTGTTGCAATTATATAAACAGCACTCAATTTTTTAGGAAATATTGAAAGTGAAATTTTCTTTTTCCTCATAAAAATTATAAGAAAAACTGTTATTATTATCATTGCAAACATGGTTGCCATGCTATCTACAAAATTTGTTCTTTTTATAAACAGAAAAATACAGTGTGTCATGCTTAATAATAACAATTGAAGAAATATTAATAATAAAATAATTTTACTAATAATATGTACTCTGCTTTTAATATTCATACTCATTATCCACCTACATATATTATATTTTTTACCAACTAATACAAATCTATATTATCATAATAAAATAATAAATTATATAATTTTTTTATTTAAATAATTTTTTTGTTACTAAAATGCTCATTATTCTTCGATTGTGTAACTCAAATCAGTAATTTTTGACAACAAAAAAACACGTTCTATTTTCTTTAATAAATAATTAAGAAAATAGAACGTGTTTACTTTTTCATGTCTCAAAATATTTATTGGTAATCATATCAACAAATTTATTATTTATAGTAATATCAAATCTAACTACAAATAACTACATTAAGCCCATTAAGATACCTTATTTTTAAGTCTTAACTTATCAGCAATCAT
The DNA here is from genome assembly GCA_021781655.1 of Bacillota bacterium. Lineage (GTDB taxonomy): Bacteria > Bacillota > Clostridia > Clostridiales > Clostridiaceae > JAJXWJ01. Next base: position 26,473 of record JAJXWJ010000011.1, read on the forward strand.
AGCAATAAATTCGGAATTCGTTGGTTTTCCCTTTGTGTTATGTATTGTATATCCAAATAATTTGTTTATCGCATCAACTTGTCCTCTAGCCCATGCAACTTCTATTGCATGTCTAATTGCTCTTTCTACTCTGCTAGCTGTAGTGTTGTATTTTTTTGCAATTGAAGGATATAGTTCTTTTGTAACAGCTGATAAAAGCTCCATATTTTCTACAACCATACCAATTGCTTCTCTTAAGTACATATAACCTTTAATATGTGCTGGAACTCCGATTTCATGAATAATATGTGTAATTTCTGCTTCTAAGTCTAAAGGTTTTTGAGAAGATTTTTGCGTTGACGCTTCTTTTTCTTCTGTTTGATGAGCTGGTTTTTCATCACTTGAAATCGTACTATTAAACATTTCTCTAATTCTTTTTGTAAAAACATCCATATCAAAAGGTTTTACAACATAATAATCTGCACCTAAAGAAATCGCTCTTTGAGTTATTTTGTCCTGTCCAACAGCTGATAAAACTATAATCCTTGGTGGATTTATCAAATTCATCCCATTTAATCTTTCTAAAACACCAAGTCCATCGAGATGAGGCATTATGATGTCTAAAACAACCAAATCTGGGGTTTTTTCTTGAATAAACTTTAAAGCTTCAAGACCATCCTTTGCTATACCAACTACATCAATATCGCTTTGATTTAATAAATAATCGTTTAAGATATTGCAAAATTCCTTATTATCATCAGCAATTAACACATTAATTTTTGTACCATCCATCCTTTAACTCTCCTTTAATATTTTTATATATTTTACATATTTTCCCTTTATTGTATTCGACATTGTTTCTAAAAATCCTTTTTTTAGCAATGATTTATTTTATTATTTTTACATTTGCTTTTAATTACCATTATTTATACATATATATTTTATAACTTATTTAATTAAAAAGCAAGGAAATGTGAATATTTTCTCTATGTTTTACAAGTATATTTAATTATTGGTATTTATACAAATCTACGGATGTATTTAAAGTATAGGTCTGTCACTAATAAGAAGGCTGACGCACTTTCTTTCATGTGCGTCAGCCTCATATCATTCTTACATCAATCCTGAATCTTTTAGCATCCATTCAATATAAATTCCATATCCAACATCTGGTCTATTGATTAGAACATGGGTAACTGCTCCAACAATTTTATTGTTTTGTATAATTGGACTTCCACTCATACCCTGTACAATACCACCAGTTTTCTGAAGAAGCACAGGATCAGTAACCTTTATTATCATGCTTTTAGGCCCAGGACTATTTTGCTCTAAAAGTTTTTCGATATTTATATCGTAAAGCTGTGGTTTTTCACCATTAATTGTAGTTAATATTTGAGCTTTACCAAGTTTTATTTCATGCCTAAAAGCAACTGGCAACTCTTTTTTTAATAAATTTTTCTTTCCAGAAAAATTACTGCCATATATTCCGCAAATAGTATTTTTTTCAATACTTCCAATTGAGGTATCTTCATCAACAAATATTCCTCTAACTTCACCCGGATATCCTGCCAAACCTTTTTTTATTGATATTATCGTAGAGTCAACTATATTTCCTTTTTTAACCTTTAACAACGTACCTGTATCAACATCCGTTATCGGATGACCAAGAGCTGCAAACTTACCAGTTTTATTATCATAATAAGTTAAGGTTCCAACTCCAGCGGCTCTATCTCTAATCCAAATCCCAAGCTTATAGTTTTCATCGTCAGCTGATTTTACAGGTAATACATCCTTTATCACTTCTTCACCATTTCTATTGATGGTAACTTTAATTTTTTCAGCATTGTGCTTGTTAATTAATACAGACATATCTTTAGAACTAGAGATTTTTTCATCATTAATTTTAGTAATTATATCTCCAATTTGTACACCAGAAAGCGCCGCTGGACTATTCTCCTTACCTACATTTGTAATTATATCTGATAATCCAACAACTAATACTCCATCTGTATTTAACTTGATACCAATTGGCTCTCCACCCACATTAACATATATTCTGTGTGGATTACTGTAACTCATTATTTTCACTGCTTTTAATTCTTGTGAATTAAATATTTTATTGTAATTAAAACTATAAATATAAGATGTAAAAAATAATATAGGAGCTAAAACCGATAAAACAATTATTTTATTTTTATTCTTCATTTTTTTACCTCCCATTTTTATTTATATCTTATAACTATAATTTCTCCTGATTTAATGCTATTTATTCTATTTTAATTTTGTTTTATAAGTTAATTAAAACCTTAATAATAACAAAAAAATCCATAATAAAATTATGGATTTTTTTGCAAAACTTTCTTTTTTTCATTTGCTATATCTATCATTTCCCTAGCATGCTCGTAAGTGAGTTTTGTAACTTCACTTCCTCCCAGCATAATTGCAATTGCCTTCTCTTTTTCCAAATTTGATAATCTAGCTACCGTTGTACATGTTTTATCGTCAGCTGACTGCTTGGAAACTAAATAATGCACATCTGACATACTTGCAATTTGAGGCAAATGTGTCACGCAAAAAACTTGATGTTTTTTGGATATTACATACATTTTTTCTGCTACTGCTTGAGCAATCCTTCCACTAATTCCTGTATCAATTTCATCAAAAATAACGGAAGGTATATTATCTTTATGTACAAAAACTGTTTTGATAGCAAGCATTATTCTAGATAATTCTCCTCCAGATACTATCTTTATTAGAGGTTTAATAGGTTCACCTGGATTTGTTGATATAAGAAATTGAATAATATCTGCACCATTTTCATTTATTTTATCTTCATCATATTGAACATCAATTTTAAATAAACTTTTCTCTAGTCCAATATATTTTAATTCTTCGTTAATTTCCTTTTCCAAAACCTTTGCTATTTCTTTTCTAATGTTATATAATTTTTGAGATAACTCAATTACTTTTATATGTAATTTTTCTTTTTGTTCTTGCAAGCTATTCAAGGTGTCAGTATATTCTACAAGTTCGTTATATTCCTTTAAGCTTTTATCTCTATATTGTAAAATTTGCTCAATCTCTTTGCCATATTTTTTCTTTAAGGAATTTATCAAGTAAATTCTTTCGTTTATTTGTTCAAGTTCTCTTTCGTCAAAATCGATACTGTCCTTCATGTCTCTTATAGAATAAATATTTTGTTCTAAATTATAATATATTTCTTCTAAAGAATCGCATATATTTTTAATTTTTTCAGAGTGCTTTTCGATAGTTCTCATTTCCTTTATTATTATACTAAAACTATCAAAAATAGAAGTTACTCCTTCATTACCATTATAAAGCTTTTCATAACTTTCACTTAATATCTTTTTTATAGTTTCGCTGTTAGAAACTAAAATATACTTTTCTTCAAGTTCCGTATCTTCACCCTTTGAAAGCTTTGCTTTATCAATTTCATCAATTTGATACTTTAAAAAGTCAATATTTCTTTCTCTATCTTTACTTTTTTTAATTAATTCATCTATCTTTTCTGTAAGATTTTTCAATTTTAAGTATTCATCTAAATACTGATTTTTTAAATTTCTTAATTTATGTTCTCCATAATTATCCAGAACACTTCTATGATTTTCCCAATTCATTAAGCTTTGATTTTCATGTTGACCATGAATATCGATTAATGCTGAGCTAAGTTCCTTTAAATGAGTCAAAAGCACTGTCTTTCCGTTAATTTTCGCAATGCTTTTACCCGATAAAAAGGCTTCTCTATTTATTATTATTATATCATCAAATTCGATTTCTAAACTTTTTAAAATTTCTTTCGTTGCATCATTTTCAATAGAAAAAACTGCTTCAACATTCGTCTTATTTTCACCAGTTCGAATAAAATTTTTGCTAAACTTTACACCAAGCACGTAATTTATAGCATCGATTAGTATAGATTTTCCTGCACCTGTTTCTCCTGAAAGTATGTTTAAACCACTTTCAAAAGAAATACTTAAAGATTCAATTAAAGCAAAATTATTGATGTTTAATTGAAGAAGCATTAATACCCCACCTATTCATTAAGCATTTTTTTAATCTTTTGAACTATTTCGAAAGCCTTTTCTTCACTTCTACATAATATAAAAATAGTATTATCACCTGCTATTGTACCAGCAATTCCGTCAAAATTCAATAAATCTACTGCTTCTGCTGCACCTGGAGCTGAACCTGATATTGTTTTTATTACAACAAAATTTCCAACCTGTTCTGTATTTAGAACGGTTTGAGTAAAAACAGCTACCAGTTTATTAGATAAAAAATTTTCTGTTGGCGAGATTGAAGCATATTTATATTTACCACCAATGGATAAAACTTTTATTAGTTTAAGTTCTTTTATATCTCTAGAAACTGTTGCCTGTGTTACTTCAATTTGCTGCTTTCTAAGCTCATCTGCTAATTCCTCTTGAGTCTCAATTTCCATAGAATTAATAATTTCCAGTATTTTGGCATGTCTTGCTATCTTCATTTGCATCACCCTTTACACTCTTTTGTTCTTAATATTATTTTTTTTCTTAATACTTCAAAATAGTCATATCCTTTTATTCTAATTAGCTTACATGTCATGTCAGCTTTTGTCACACTAATATTATCATCATTTTTAAGTTCCAATGCAATTTGACCATCTAAGGACAAGTATGCAGGTTGTTGCTTTTTCTTTATATCTATATGTATTTTGCTGCTGCTCTTTAACACCATAGTTCGAATTCCTAAGGAAAGTGGGCATATGGGAGTAATAGAAACCGTGTCTAATGTTGGATACATAATCGGACCTCCTGCTGATAAAGAATACGCTGTGGAACCGGTAGGAGTGGAAATAATTATACCATCCGCAATAAAGTTTGTATAAAATTTTTCATCGATTTTAATACTGTATTCCAGAACACGAGACAATGTTCCTTTAGAAATTACAACATCATTTAAAGTATAATACTTTTTTGAAATATTATTTATGTTTGCTGTGCATTCAAGCATTAGCCTATCTTCAATTTCATATTCACCATTTAATACATTTATAACACATTTTTTTAATTCATGATACTCTCCACTAGATAAAAAGCCTAAGTTACCAAGATTCATTCCAAGTATAGGTATATTATACTTAGAAACTTCTCTGGCTGTATTTAAAATTGTGCCATCTCCACCAAAAGAAATAACGAATTCTAAATTTTCAATTTCTGCTTCATTAAAGGTTTTTGGAGTTTTTACTATTACTAACTGTATATCTTTAACTAATTCCTTTAATAAGCTAATAATAAATTGCTCAGCCTTTCCATCCGTATCTTTAGTACTATTAATTACAATTCCTACCTTTCTCATACGACCGCTCCTATTATAATTCACTATGTGCATTATTTACAAGATTTTTAATAATGTTTAAATCAAACGTGTCACTACACTTTTCTTTATTGAAATAAACTAAGTATTCTATATTGCCTTCCGGTCCTTTAATTGGAGAATAATCTATTCCAATTATGTTTTGGCCTTCTTTTAATAAAAACTGAACAATGCCTTCAATAACCTCCTGATGAACAGCAGGGTCTCTTACCACACCTTTTTTACCAACCTTTTCTCGACCGGCCTCAAATTGTGGCTTTATTAATGCAACTACCTCTCCACAGGATGATAAAAGAGGAAGCACAGCTGGAATAACCTTTTTTAAAGAAATAAAGGATACGTCTATGCTTGCAAAATCTGCTACCTCACCTATATCTTCATTCTTTACATATCTAATATTTGTTCTTTCCATGCAAACTACTCTTTCATCGGTTCTCAATTTCCAAGCAAATTGACCATAACCCACATCTATTGCAAACACTTTAGAAGCCCCATTTTGTAACATACAATCTGTAAAGCCACCAGTAGACGCTCCAATATCCATGCATGTCTTTCCATCTAAAGCAATAGAAAACTTCTTTATTGCTTTTTCTAGCTTAAAGCCACCTCTGCTTACATATGGCATAGGCTCACCTTTAATTTCAATATTTGCGGTTTCTTTTACCTTTTCACCACACTTATCAAATCTAATATTATCAATAAACACCTTACCTGCCATAATACTTGCTTTAGCTTTCTCTCTAGTTTCAAAATAACCTTTTTTCACAAGCAATAAATCTAATCGCTCTTTTGACTCTGCCATAATATACTCCTCTATTTATATTTACATAAAACTAACAATACTTGCAAATATACCTTCCACATCAAGGCCATATTTTTTATATAAAATATCTACGCTACCATGAGTTATAAATTCATCTTTAAAACCTAAGTTAAGAACACTTACGTTATTATCTATAGAATTTACAAATTGTAAAACCTCTGCACCAAATCCCCCGGTAATTACGTTGTCTTCTAAGGTTACTATTTTACATTTATCTTTTACTAACTTTTTAAGAAGCTCTGTATCTATAGGTTTTATAAAATTTGCATTTATTACAGTTATATCAATCCCTACATTTAGAAATTTTTCTCTAACTAAAACTGCATTTTGAACCATTTTTCCAACAGCAATTATTGCTAGTTTTCCACCTTCCATTAAAATTTCCCATTTACCTTTTTGAAAATTTTTCTTTCCGCTTAAAATAACATTATTACTGTCTTTTCCTTTTGGATATCTTATTGCTATCGGATAATTTTGCTTAAGTGCCCAATCTAACATATATTTTAATTCGTCAGTACATTTTGGACTCATAATTGTCATGTTTGGGATATGGGTTAAATAAGATAAATCAAACACACCTTGATGAGTTTCACCATCTTCTCCAACAATTCCAGCTCTATCAATTGCAAAAACAACTGGCAAATTTTGCAGGCAAACATCATGCAAAATCTGATCGTACGCTCTTTGAAGAAAGGTTGAATATACAGCAAAAACCGGTCTATACCCTTCTACAGCAAACCCAGCTGCCATAGTAACAGCATGCTGTTCTGCAATTCCAACATCAAAAAACCTATTAGGAAACTGTTTTGAAAAATCTATAAGTCCTGTACCGTCGGGCATTGCAGCTGTTATACCGACAATTTTATCATTTTCCTTTGCTAATTTTATCATTTGTTTTGCAAAAACCTTTGAATATGTTTTATCGCAGTCTACTTTAATCATACCATCACTATGATTAAAGGGTCCGATACCGTGAAACTTATTTGGATTTTTTTCGGCAAAATTATAGCCTTTTCCCTTTGTAGTCAAAACATGAATTAGAACTGGTCCTGTCAAATTTTTAGCCATCTTAAGTGTCTCCGTAACCTCTTCTATATCATGGCCATCAATTGGTCCAAGATATTTAAGTCCCATATCCTCAAAAAACTTTCCTGGTATAAATATTTGTTTTACTCCATCCTTAATTTTTTGTAAAGAATTTGCAACTCCTGCTCCTACATTTGTTCTTCTTAGATTATTTTTAACTTCTTCTTTAAATTTATTGTAGGTAGGATCAATTCGTATTTTATTTAAGTATTTTGACATTCCTCCAACATTTTTAGAGATGGACATTTGATTGTCATTTAAAATTATAATAACCTTTGTCTTATTGTATCCAATATCATTTAACGCCTCAAAGGCCATACCTCCAGTACAAGCTCCATCTCCAATTATTGATATAACATTAAACTTTTTACCACCTAAATCTCTGGCTCTAGCTATACCAAGCGCTGCTGAAATAGAAGTACTGCTATGTCCTGTATTAAAAATATCATATTCACTTTCTTCCCTTTTAGGAAAACCACTTAAACCATTATATTTTCTAAGAGTATCAAATTTATTTTTTCTTCCAGTTAATATTTTATGTATATAAGCCTGATGCCCTACATCCCAAATAAGTTTGTCTTCTTTCATATCAAAAACTTTATATAAACTTAAAGTTAATTCTACTACTCCTAAATTAGATGCTAAATGCCCACCTGTTTTAGAAACTGAATAAATTAAAAATTCCCTTATTTCTTTTGCTAATTTATTTAATTGATTTTTATCCATTTCCTTTAGTTCATCAATGCTTTTTAAATTATCAAGTATTTCAGTCATACTCATCTATCCTTTACTATTACATACAAAATTCTCGATACTCTTCTTACTATATTATAACTGTTCTTAATTGCATAACTTTTACCTGTTGATTTAAAGGAAATTGTAGCTGATGCTATTAAAGTTCCCACAACGACTCCCATTACAGCAGAATTTAAGCTTTGAAATCGATCAAGTAATTTTACTACTATAATTGCTCCTGCAGATCCACTTACAATTCCGCAAACATCACCTATAACATCATTGCAAAAGCTTGAAACCTTATCAGCATTTCTAATAAGCTTTATAGCTGTTTTTGCTCCTTTAATTTTTTTCGATGCCATAGCATGAAAAGGTGTTTCATCAGCTGCTGTAAATGCAATGCCAATTATATCAAAAATCACCCCAATTATTATAATTAGAGCTAAGACAATACATGCTATTATAATATTTACTCCTTTTAATACCACATTAGATATTAAGGAAATACTGCTACTTATAACTATGGACCAAAATAGGATAGTAAAAATCCACTTTTTCCTACCATTTGATTGGATCCTTTTAGAACTCTTTTTAGCCAAAACTTCATCCTCCAAAATTAGCAAAAGTGGCAATACACCAAGTAAATCTTGCGGCATAGGTCCAGTAGGGTTTCCCATAAAACAACCAAAGTGTCACCATTTTGGCAGTTTCCCTTTAATGTTTTATCTAATTTGTTACCAAAATTAGGACTAGACTACCACTAAGTCCGCACTGCAATCCCTAATGTATTTCATTTTGAACAGTCTAGGAGTTTTCCTCAACAGTTAAGCTTTTCTTTAGCCTCTTTTGCAGCATAGGTTTCAGAAGACTTTTGGTAAAAGTATTTTGGCCTATTAACTTTTACTTTTCTTACCTCTCCCTATCCCACTCAAGGCAGGCTACACTGCACATAGCTTTTGTACCACAATACAGGTTTAATCCATTGCCGTAAAAAAGGTATCTAATCTTAATCACGCACAATGGTCTCCACGAGGGTAGGGTCAGTTGCGCATGCCATTGCGGCTGCCCCATCCCCCTTACTCCCAGCACAAACCCAAAACTGGGCGTTATAGGCAAGCACAAGGAACTTCATCGATATGCCCTTTAACGGATTTTTAGCCCCGCCCTCAAAAAAAGCTGCTCTGACTAGAAATACTGCACCACTTTTTGCTATTATAACAAGAGAAATTATATCACAACATAAATAAAAACACAAAATTGTTTGCAATATTAATTTCAAATTCAGTTTAACTTTTTCTAACTAAAAGGCTAGTTGTAAGATTTTCTAACTGTTCTGTTCTTTTATTTAAGGATTTCAAAAGTTCTAGGCAATCTTCAGTCAATTTCTTGCATTTCTTTTCACATTCTAAAAGTCCAAAGGTTGTTATAAAATTAGTTTTATTTTTATTTGCATCACTATTTGCTGCTTTTCCCATTTGCTCTTCTATTCCTGTAACATCTAAAATATCATCTTTTATTTGAAAAGCAAGGCCAAGTTTTTCTCCAAACTCTTCTAATATATAAATATCTTCATCTTGTGCTCCTGCCAAAATAGCTCCTGATATAATAGATGCTTTAATTAAAGCTCCAGTTTTCATTTTATGCATATAGCTAAGCGTTTCAAAATCTATTGCCTTTCCTTCGCTTAAAATATCAACTACCTGACCACCTATCATACCATCTGCACCAGCACTGTTAGATATAATTTGGCAAGCCGCCAATTCCTTCTCACCCTTACCTACACAAAACTCAAACATAATATTCATAGCTTCATTTAAAAGTCCATCACCAGCAAGTACAGCTATTGCTTCTCCAAACACCTTATGATTAGTAGGATAACCTCTTCTTAAGTCATCATCGTCCATACATGGGAGGTCATCATGGATTAATGAATACGTATGTATCATCTCAATAGCCATTGCAATTGGAAAAACTTCTTCTATATTATTTTTATAAAGGTTATAGGTCATAATTAAAAGCATTGGTCTTACTCTTTTTCCACCTATCTCCAAGCTATAATTCATTGCCTTATAAATTTCTTTATTAACGGTTCCTTTTCCTTGAAAGTATTTCTTTAGTTTTTGTTCGATTTGTAATTTTATATCCATTACTTTTCCTCATCTTCTAAAAAATCTTTTAGGGTTCCTTCTTCTAAAATCTTAATTTTACCTTCTGCTTCATTAAGATACTTATAAAGTTTATTGCATAAAGAAACACCGTCTTCATAATTTTTCATAGTTTCATCAAGCGTAAGTTCTTTGTTTTCCATATCTGAAACTATACTGTTTAGAGCTTTAAGCATAGTTTCATAATTTTCTTTTTTAGCAGCCATTTTTTTTCCTACTTTTCATATTTTATTTTAAACCTTCCACTGCCATCCTTTAAAGTTATTTTTACTTCCTCTTTAGCCTTAAGCTTCTCAAGCTTATAAATAACCCCTTCATCACCTTCAATTATTGAATAGCCTTTATTTAAAACATTAAGCGGATTATGAGCATTTAAAAGTGAACTTAATCTAACTAAAGTTTCCTTTTCCATTTGTATCTTTCTCAAAGTATAACCCTTTAGTTCTTTTTTTAATCCGTCCAATTCGGAATAAGCATTTGCTATATATGCCATTGGACTATTGAGTAAAACGATTTTTTTCAAGTGCATTAAATTGTCTTTTTCACCTTTTATGTAGTTAAAAAGACCTCTATTTAATTGCTTATTTATATTCTTCAATTTATCCTTTTCCATTACGGTAGAAAAGGACAGAAGCTCTGCACCTGCTGAAGGAGTAGGTGCTCTAAGGTCGCTTACAAAATCTGATATAGTAAAATCTGTTTCATGACCAACTGCGCTTACTGTAGGTATTTTACTATTAAAAATAGCATAAGCTAAAGCTTCATCATTAAAGCTCCATAGTTCCTCAATTGAGCCTCCGCCTCTAGCTATTAAGATAACATCCACATTCTTAGCTTTATTAAAATAATTTATTCCTTCAATAACGCTACTTGCAGAGTTAATCCCTTGTACAAGTGCTGGATAAATAACAATATTTATTCCATTGTTTCTTCTTCTCGTTACATTTATAATATCCTTTATTGCAGCTCCTGTAGGAGACGTAATAACACCTATGTTATTGGGATACTCCGGAATTTGTTTTTTATGCTTTACATCAAAAAGCCCTTCCTTGTTAAGCTTAGCTTTCATTTTTTCAAATGCAGCACTTAAGGTTCCAATTCCTTCTAATTTCATTTCTTCGCAATAAAGCTGGTACGCACCATCCTTTGGGTAAACCGAAACCTTACCTTTAATTACTACTTCCATTCCATTTTCCGGTTTAAAGCTAAGTGCTTCTGCTTTCATTTTAAACATGATACAATTTATTTTTCCAAAGTCATCCTTTAAAGAAAAATACAAATGTCCACTGCTGTGTGCTTTGAAATTTGATATTTCACCTTTTATATTTGCATTACTTAAAATAAAATCGCTATCCATTACTTTTTTTATATAATTATTAAGTTCAGAAACTGTTATTATTTTAATATACATTTCCTTTTAACGCCTCACAAGTATTTTTTAACAGCATAGTTGTTGTCATTGCCCCAACTCCTCCTGGTACTGGAGTTACAAAAGAAGCTTTTTCAATAACCTCCTCAAAGATTACATCACCTTTAAGCTTTCCCTCTACCATTGTAGTTCCAACATCTATAACTATTGCACCTTCTTTAACAAACTCTTTATTTACAAAATTTGGTCTTCCAATAGCTGAAATTAAAATATCTGCTTCTGAGCAAACTTTTTTTAAATCTTTAGTTTTTGAATGACAAATTGTGACCGTAGCATTTTCATTTAACAAAAGCTGGGCTACTGGTTTCCCAACTATATTGCTTCTACCTATAACAACTGCCCTTTTGCCAGCAATATCTAACCCCGTGCTTTTTATAAGTTCAATTATTCCTTTTGGTGTACAAGGAACATATGACTTTTCACCACTAAAAAAACGTCCAATATTAGTATGTGTCAAGCCATCGACATCTTTTTTATAATCAATTTTTGAAATGATTTTTCCTTCATTGAACTTTTGGGGCAATGGTATTTGAAGCATTATTCCATTAACTTCTTTATCTAAATTTAATTTTTCAATCAAATCAATTACACTATCTTCAGAAGCATCTTCCTTAATAATATGCACATCACATTCAACACCTAGACTATTAGCTAGTTTTTGGGTGTTTTTTACATAATATAAAGAACCACCATCATTTCCAATGAAAATTACAGAAAGCTTAGGACTACTTTTTCCTTCTTCTTTTTGAGCCAAAACAAAAGCTTTTATTTCTTCTCTAAATTTCTCCGCTATTAATTTACCATCTATTTTAGTACCCATTTAAAGACCCCTTTTATTTACTGACTTTGTTCTTTTTTTCGAATTATATTTCCTAATACACCATTTATAAATGAAGGTGCTTTTTCATCTGAATATTTTTTAGATAATTCTATAGCTTCGTTTATGGAAACTTTATCTGGAATATCTTCGTCAAAGTACATTTCATATATTGCTATTTTTATAATAGCAATATTTATCTTTGAAATTCTGTTATATTTCCAGTTTGTTAAATTTTTCTCAATAGTTTCCTTCAAGAATTCCTCCTTTAAAAAAGTTCCTTCTACAGTTCTTTTTATATAATCAAAATCAAGATCATCTTCAACCACGTTATTTTCTTTATAATCTTCTATCGCTTCTTCTATAGATTTGCTGTTAACTGACATTTCAAATAGCAGCTTCATAGCAAGTTCTCTACTTTTTCTTCTATTCACTTTATTACCTCCAAAAAATATCGATATGTACTGAATAATATTACTATAAAATCGTATAAACTTCTATAGCTTTTGAAAAAAAATAAACACCCCCACACAAAGAGGGTGTTTATTTTTATTCTTCTTCTGAAATTGTATCTTCTTTAACTAATGAAATATTTTGTACATAGATATTTACAGCAGAAACCTTAAGACCTGTCATAGACTCTACTGCTTTTATTACATTTTCCTGAATAAGTAAAGAAAGTTCCGGTATTTTTACACCATACTCAACAACAATAAACAAATCTATTGATGCATTATCTTCGCCTACATTAACCTTTACGCCTTTAGATAGATTTTTCTTTCCACTTAGTATTTGAGAAATTCCATTAACAATTCCAGCACTCATGCCAACTACGCCCTTAATTTCCGATGCAGCAATACCTGCAATCACCTCTACTACCTCGTCAGAAATTTTAACAATACCTCTATCCATTTCTTCTTTGATTTGTTCATCCATTTTATAGACCTCCTTGCACCCTTAGCTTTAATAGCAATTTAATCATATGTACATTATAACAAATCAAAACTGATTTTACAAATATTAATCATTAACTGGCGGACCAATTTCAATATTTCTTAATTTAGTTACACTTATAACTACATCTTTAATTTCTCTAAGTTGCTTGTCTGTTAATTTATCCGTATTACATTTTACTACTACAGTAACTTTATCATTTTCGATTGTACACAAAGCATCCTTATACCCTTTACCCTTTAACAAGTTTTCTACCTTTGTATCATTGGTACTATCAGTTGTTATAGCAATTGATTCCTGTGTAGCCGTGGTCCTATCTTGAGCCGTTGTATTTTTGTCATCAATAATACTTTTTAATTCTTGTAAGGTTTTTTGATCCGTTTGAATTCTGCTTAATCTAGAATCTGCAAAATAGTTTGACTTAGAAATTGTATCAGTGGAGTTAGAAGTTTTATTACTAGCTGTATTATTTACTGTACTATTTCCACTATCTAATCCGGAAGTATCGTTAGTATTGAAATTACTGTCATTAACATAAAGAGGACTATTAACTTTTGCAGCCAATACACCTGCACAAACAATAAGTACGAGCAGCGTTACAATTATTACTGCCTGATTTTTATTCATTTTATTACCTCCATATTCCTTTATAACAAATTTATATGCTTTGATAACTTATTTTATGTTGCTATCTTTCATAGGTAAAACATTGACTTTATCTACTGATATATCGAAAAGCTCCGAAACAGCAATTGTAATATTAAGTTTTAAGTTTGAATCCTCTGCTCCTTGTGCCATAATAACAACGCCAGTAATTTTAGGATTATATTTTTTCACGATATACGGTTTTGTAGTACCATTATCGTTAGTTACAACTACAGTATTTCCAGAGCTATTTTGAACTGTTGTCCTTTTTCCACCAGAATTGTCCACCTCATTTGTAATAGAGGTGGTAGAAGTTTCATTATAAGCTGGTACCTCTTCTACACTATTATCATAGCTTATCATTACTTTAACCTTTCCTACCCCATCCATATTTTCAAGCAGTGAAGTCAATTTATCTTCCTGATCGCTTTCATATTTTAATTCATTGCTATCTTTCGTATTTGTGCTGTTATTTTCTGTTTTATTCGAAACTGGATTGTTTGTGTTGTTTCCTATTGTAGGAATAATATCATTTGTTCCTTTAAAGAAGCTTGTAGCTATTAAGAGCATAACTCCAATTAGACAAACCACGATAATATTAGTTACTTTATTATTTTTTTCATCATTTTTTAGCTGTTCTAAAAGCTTTTTTAAATCAAACATATATAACACCTCTAATTTAGTTTGTAAACCCTTATATTTTCCTTTGAAATTTTAAGTTCATTATTTAAATAATTTTTAATTTGAATACTTAAGGCATCATTTAAATCATTATTGCTATTTTCCTTTGAACTACTATTAATTTGTACCTTTTCAATTTTAGTATAGTTTTGAATGCCTACCTCTAATTTTGAAACCGTTAAAGCTTTAGTGTTGTCATCATAATTAATTGAAGCAGTAACTTTGAAGTCATTTCCTTTAAACTGCTTTTTAAGAATATCATTGCAGGAATTTTCCATATTGGATTTAAAATTAATTATCGTGTTTTCTTTATCCGATTGCTTATACTTTTCAAGGTCTTTATTAAAATCGTTATTATTAATATATTTAGTTGCATTATCAATATAACTTGTAATATCTTTATTTGAATTTATTATTTTAATTATTGGATTCAAAATAACAGAAATTAATATAAGACCTAACACAAACTGAACATATTTTTTATATTTATAGGAAGGTATAATTAGCTCCACTGCTGTAATAAAAATCACAGCAGCACAAATTGTAATTGCCCAGCTTTTTATCCATTCAACCATATTATCTTCCTTTCAACGAAAATTAATTAACAGCAGTAGTAGACGCAATAATAGATATTATTATAAAAAACATTACTGACAAGGAAATCAAACAAGAGCCTAAAATAATCAAAGTATCTCCTGCTGCAGTAACACAATTAACTATTCTTTTATCACTTATTGGTTGTACCAAGGCTGCTGTAATTTTATGCATAAAGCCTAAGAGCATAACTTTGATTATCGGAAAAATTACTATAGCAATTAAAAATATTAAGCCGAGAGTGCTTACAGCATTTTTTAACAAAACCGAATAGCCTACCACTGTTGAAATTGCATCAGAAAGACTTTTACCTACAATGGGAATAAAGGAATCCACAGCAAACTTTGCAGTTTTTGCAGTAACTTCGTCTAATGCCTTAGTGCTTACACCTCTTATAGTAACAATAGCAATAAATACAGTCATAGTAATTCCTTGAATCCACATTACAAGTTGGAATATTAGTTTAGCAAGCTTGTCTATCTTATATTCCTCCGAAATATTATTGACTAGCTGCAAAATAAAATTCACTAAAATAAGAGGTATTATTACATTAATATATAACACTGCAGCTATATTTATTGCAGAAATTATTATAGGGTCTAAAGCGGCAGATTCAATTAACCTTCCTCCACTTGCCATAAGAATTAATAAAACAGGCATAAGAGCACCCATAAAATTTATTGTACCTTGAATGGTATTTTTCACTTCACTTACACCTATATAAAAACTTTTGCTAACTAATATTATTATTACTGCATAGCAGGCAAAATATGCTATATTAGATAAATTATCTTTACTAAAGGCCCTCTGTAAGTTTGTTAAAAGTGCACAAATTACACTTATTATAATTATTGAAACTAAAATTTTAATACATGCTTGCACTTCTGAAAAAGCGTAACTTACGATAGCTTTGGATATAGTGGAAAACGATATGTTGCCACCGCCAGTTTTGATACATTCTTTTATATAATCTTTTATATCAATGTCTTTTGTTATTTCATATTTGTCCTTAATGGTTGTCATATAATCATATAAGCTTTCTGCTTCTGTATAATTGACATTATTGCTGCCAGAATCAGCCATAACTAATTCCGGACTAAAAACCACAAATACCATAACCATAATCAATATTAATTTTTTCATATTTACCCCTGAACTATTTTAAGAATAGAATCCAGTACCCCTAAAAGTATTGGAATAGCCAACACTAAAATTAATATTTTTCCTGCAAATTCAACCTTTGATGCCAAATTGCTCTCACCAGCATCTATGCATACTTCGCTACAAAAGGATGCCAAATATGCAATACCTAAAATTTTTAGCACAGTGCTTAAATATATGAAATCAATATTTGCTTTTAATGCAAGCTGCTGTAAAAGTTCAATTACTACCGTTATCTTACTTATCATAAATAAAAAAATTAAAATTCCAGCAATTATAGAAACTTGTACAGCCAACTCCTCTTTTTTTCCCCTAAGAATTAACAGTATAAATAGAGTTATAAAAGCAAAAGAAACGATTTTAACTATATCCATATTCTCACCTACAATTGAAACATAGTTCTTACCGAATCAAAGAGCTTACTAATAAGGGTAATCACCATCATTAAAACAATTACGATTCCAGCTAAATTTACCATGACAGCAAAATCATCCTTACCACTCGACTTTAGTATTTTATCTATTATTATTATTAGTATTCCAATTGCTGCTATTTTGAATATCAAACTTACATCCAGCAAAAAAACACCTCCTAAATCAGTAAAATAACTATCATTGCTCCAAAAGAAAAACCAAGGTATCTATACATTTTTACATTTTTTTTCATTGCTACTTCCGCTTCATCTATTCTCTTTTTTAAATTAATTAAGGTTAAAGAGAACATTTTAACTTGTCCATTTATATCTGATTCTCCTAAAGATCTTGTAAAATCTAAAACTTCTGTTATATCTTCATCTTTCAAGTTAATTTTGTCTTTCATATGTTTGAATACATAAAAAAAAGCATCATAAATACTATCATAATTGTTGCTCATAAGTTCTTCTGATACCTTTAATAGAATTTCACTGATAGGCTTAATTCCTTTTTTAGATATTATTTTTAAAGCTTCAGGGATTGGTGTGTGGGTATATAATATTTCATTTTGAAGCTGGTATATGGTTCTTTCTAATTCCCTGAGCTCCTTTACTCTTTTTTTTAAGTTTTCCGAAAGAATAAAACCTAATATAGTAGTGCCACTTATAATCAATAAAGAGCCAATAATTTTTATCATTTTATACCTCTCATTTTTTCCTTTGAAATAAAGTCATATATATACTCTACTGTTCCTACACCTCTTTTTACACTTAAAACTACAGCTCTTTGGAAAACATTATTTATAACTATATTTTCATAAAGCTTTCTGTTATATATATCTTCAATGCCGAAGCCATGAATAGTTGTAATCATGTTTATTCCACAACTTAAAGCAATCATGATGCTTTTAATATCTTCTATGCTTCCTATCTCATCACAAGCAATAACATCTGGAGCCATGCTTCTAATAGCCATCATAATGCCTTCACTTTTAGGGCAAGCATCCATTACATCAGTTCTTATACCTACATTTAGTTGTGGGATACCTTCATATGAGGAACAAATTTCGCTTCTTTCATCTATTACACATACTTTTTTACCGCTACTTTTCGTTCCATCAAGGCCATCAGAAATAGTTCTAACTATATCTCTTACCAAAGTGGTCTTGCCGCATTTTGGGGGAGAAATAATTATTGTATTAAGTATCTGTCCCTTAGAAATTATATAAGGAATTACTTTTGAAGAACAGCCAATAACTTCTCTACATATCCTTATATTTATTGAAGAAACATTTTTTATGGTTCTAATTTTATTTCCTTCTAAAACGCAATTCCCACAAATTCCAACCCTATGTCCACCTTTTAAAGTTACATATCCCTGTTTTATTTCATCTTCTATTGAATAAATTGAATAATTACTTATTCTTTTCATTATGATAGACATATCTTCCCTTGAAACTAAATAGCTATTAACTATTTCTTTTTCTCCAACAAAAAGTATAAGTGGCTTATTTATTTTGATTCTAATTTCCTGCAACAATTGAATATTATTAACTTTGCCTACAATATCTTTTATTTCCAAAGGTAGTAAATCTAAAACTTCTTTATTGTTTACCATGTTTATCCTCCTCTCTTAATTCATTCATATTTATTTAGAGAGTAGATTATTACAAAAAATAAAAAAACTACTAAATAATTAAATTTAGTAGTTTTTTTATAACTATTTAACTCTTTCCATGTATTCGCCATTTCTAGTATCAATTCTTATTACTTCACCTTCATTAACGAATAGAGGTACTTGAATTACTGCTCCAGTTTCTACTGTTGCAGGCTTTAATGTATTTGTAGCTGTATTACCCTTAAAACCTGGATCTGTTGTAGTAATTTGAAGTTCAACAAAGTTTGGAGGTTCAACAGAGAACGCTTCTCCCTTGTAAAACTTAATAACTGCAAACATATTTTCCTTTAAATATTTAATTGCTTCTTCTACCTTATCTAATGAAAGAGGAATTTGTTCGTAAGTTTCCTGATCCATAAAGTAATAAAATGTTCCATCAGAATATAAGTATTGCATCTCTTTTCTTTCTATTGTAACATCTTGTAATTTAGCTGTAGGGTTGAAAGTTGTTTCTGTAACACCTCCAGAAATTACATTCCTTAATTTTGTTCTAACAAAGGCTGCTCCTTTACCTGGCTTTACATGTAAAAATTCAATTACTGTAAAAACTTGTCCATCAAGTTCAAAGGTAGTACCTTTTCTTATTTCTCCTGCTGAAATCATATGGTTATCCCTCCAAAATATTAAAAAATTATATATTATTTATATTAAAATTAATACCAAAATTAATTTATGCAAATTAGGTTCTTTGGTGATTTTGAAAGCACCTCTCTGCCATCCTTTGTAACTAAAATTAAATCTTCAATTCTAACTCCACCAAAATCTTCAATATAGATACCTGGCTCATCAGTTACAATCATGCCTTCTTGCAAAACAGCACTTGTAGTTGGATTAAGTCTAGGAGCCTCATGTATTTCTCTTCCAACACCATGACCTAAACCATGACCAAAATATTTACCATAACCTTTGGATTCAATAAAATCTCTAGCAATCTTGTCAATATCTCTAGCCAAAACACCAGCCTTTATTTCCTTTAATGCCATTTCTTGAGCTGTCAATACAGTTTCATAAACCTCTGTCATTTTTTCGTTTGCTTCTCCAATTACGACGGTTCTTGTCATATCTGAGCAGTAATCCTCGTATATACACCCAAAATCAAGAGTTAAAAAATCACCTTTTTCCAACTTCTTATCGGTAGCTGCACCATGAGGAAGAGATGATCTTTTCCCACTTGCAACAATAGTTGTAAAAGATACATCCTTTGCTCCAAGTTTTTTCATAGTATATTCTAATTCAAGACCTATTTCTCTTTCTGTCATACCTTCTTTAATAAACTTCAGCATATGAAGAAATGCATTATCTGCAATAGCAGCCGCTTTTCTTATCGATTCAATTTCAGCTGTATCTTTAATTATTCTTAAATTTTCAACCATTCCTTTAAGTGGTACAAGCTCTATATTTAACTTATTACTTAATTCATTATAAAGAGAAACCGTAACGACATCCTCTTCAAAACCAAGGCTACCTATACTTTTTCCTTTTAAAAAATCAGCTAAAAAATCAGGAAATTTACCTTTATATTCTACTATTTCATAATCTTCAACTTCTTTTTTTGCCTGTTCCGTATATCTTGAATCAGTTATAAAAAAAGCTTCTTTTAAAGTTATTAACGAAAAACTTTCATCATTTTTAAATCCGCTTAAATAATTTCTATTTGGATTTCCTATAATTAATGCTCCATCTAGATTTTTATCTTTCATTTGTTCTCTTAATTTCTCAATTCTATTTTTATACATAATCATCATCCTTTATATTAATAAAACTCATTTTGATGAAAAAAAAAGCATAACATATCAATATTTTATCAAATGAGCTCATTATTTGCAAACATATTTTTTGTGATGAATATTAAATTTCAAATTGTATATCTATGTCTAATGAATACATATCATCTTTTTGCTCATTTTCAATGTCGATTCTAGTTATTTTATATATACCCTCTTCATTTTTAGTATTATCAAAAAATTTTTTAATATTATCGTAATTTGATTTTATCGTAATATTAGCATCTATTTTACTGCTATTTTTATCGGCAATATTTATTTCCTTTATTTCTCCATTATAATTGCTTACAAATTGAATAAGTTCACTTATTGGCGTTTTTTTTTTCAATTTTTTTTGCTTTTCTGCTGTTAATATTTTTAACTTTATTATTATTGCCTATTGAGTTAACTTCTTTATTTGCATTATATTCCAATACAATAATTGCAAGATTAAATATTAAAGTTGCAACCGCAATAATAATATATACTTTTAATCTCATTAATTTTTCACTCCCATTATTATTTGAAACTTTAACTTTCCTTCTCCAGTATTTATTGGAGATGATAATTTTTGAATCTTTATATTATCATTTTTCTCAATTTCCTTTACATCATCATTAAAATTTTCAATATTATTTACAGAAATCGTTGCTTCAACTAAGTTATCCTGTATTTTTACACTATTCCAATCATCGCTATTACTAAATATATTTTTAAATTTATCTAAGCAATCTAAAGAAGATAAATCTTTCTTTTCTGTACTTTTCTTATTATTATCATTAAAACTGCTAATACTAGTATTTAAGGTTTTCCCCTTACTTAAGGTATTTAACCCAGAAATTAAATTAAGCAAATTATAACTTCCAATAAAAATTGATATTACTATTAATATTATTATCTTCTTTATTTTTTTCTTACTTTTCTTTTCCTTATACCATAGCGGTAAAAAATTAAACTGCATAAATTCTCCTCTTCTTATCAATTCTTTATTTTAACCAATTTATAATCTTACTTTCAGCTACATCTTCAATTATTTGCAAATCACATTGTAAATTGATGCTATCGATTTGCTCCTTTTGTAAGCCCATAAAAAATACTTTATTTAAATTTTCAATTCTATTCATATTAATAAACTTATTAATTTCTTTATCTATAGAAATATTTTTTGTGGTAACACTATTTTTTGAAATACTTCCCTTTTCGCTATAAATAAAATAAAAATTTTCATTATATTTAGCACATATAACTACATTTTCCAATGTAATTTGTCTTACTATATCGTTAAAAATAAATTGGACTAAATATATAGCTTCCACAAATTCATTATTATTTAAAATACTTCTTTGAAAAATTTCCTCTTTTATAAAATACACTTTAACTTTTATCTTTTCCTCATCCTTTTCTAAAACTTCAAAAGAAAAGATTATATCTTTCTTAATGCTAAAATAATTTTTAAGTTCATCTCTTATAATTACATCAAGTTTATCAATTTTAATCTTAGGAAAAATAAAAATTTTTATATATATTTGTTCTCCACATATTAATATTTTAATATGTTTTAATCTATTTAATTTTTGTTTACTTAGAAGATCTAATTTTTTTTCAGTCACACTATTATTATTGATTTCAAATACCTTTAGCTTATCTTTGCTGCAAAATTCAATAATCCTATTAGAAAAAAGCATAACTAATCACCTTTGCTATAATATGAATATAGAAATATATAATTTAACTTCTTGCCTGTAAAATTGTAATCATAATATTCACTTTTAATAATTTTATCTGAACATCTTTCTTTCACAATAAACTTATCTACTGAGTTGCAATAAAAAATACAATAGTCAGAAACACCTATTTTATTACCATCCAAATTATGAGAAAATAATCTTTGAACTTCTAATTTATCAAAGCTAGTTAAATTTTTATTAACGAATGCATTCATCTCACTAAATAAAAATTGGGTTGTTTCTGAGTTATAACTACAATTCAATTCACTTTCTTTATATTTTAATATGTTTATCCTTCTCTTTTCTTCCAATATAAATCCATTACAAGCTATCGATAATATTATCAAACCAAGTATTAAGGTATATATTAATACATATCCTTTTTTCAATAAAAATTTTTTACTGCAATACATCTGTCTATTTTTTGACCTCCTATAGAAGTTATGGAAATATATAAAACATAATTTTTCTTTACTACAGTCATATCCGATATATTAGAGCAAACTATATTTGTATCTTTGCTAAAATTGCTACCACAATCATAATAATCTACTAAAATCTTTTTACTATTACTATTGAACCGTATTGTCTTTTTACTGTTATCTTTACAAGTCAAAAAAATAAAATTATCTTTTATTTCTACTTCCTTAAAGTCATTTAATATTAGCTTTTCAATTATAATTGCTCCTTCTGTTAAATAACCTTCTTCTCTACTTTTTACATTGTTTATTACATTCATATTACAATACTTTATTAAAACTATGCACTGGAACGAAAGAATGGAAGCAGCTATAGCCATTGCAACAATACATTCGATTAATGTAAAACCTTTTTTCATAGCTATCCTTTATAAAAATCAAAATTATATATTATTTTTTTGTCCAAAAAGCTGAAACTTACTTTAACAAAAATATGTTGCAATACGTCATCTATAGCATTTATTTCAGCATATGCATCCTCTTGATTTACAAAATCAGTAAATAAGTTGATAACATTTTCATTTTTAAAATCATTTTCATTGATTGTACTAAGATTTATATATTTCTTATTTGATTTAATAAGCTTTACTATATCTTCACGGGATGCATTAACTAATAAATCATTTTTTATTTCCGTGCAATAATAAGTATATTTCGTTAAAATGTTGTTATAATTTTCAACCTTTTTTGTACATAATTTTATTGTAAATGCCGAAATAAAAATTATAGAAAAAACTGCTATGCTACACATTACTTCAACTAATGTAAAGCCTGATTTTTTATTTAATATTAACATAGTTTGTTCCAACTCCAATTGTTATTGTTTGAGGCTTACCTTCTCTATCTATATATTGTAAGCTACAAGATGTTGTAATTGCTCCAGCTTCGTCAATATATATAAGTCCATCAGTTGTATTTACTGTATTTTTACTCGCCTTAAACCCATAAGGTAATGTTAATTTGCTTATTAATTGACCTTTTTCATACAATCCGATTTCATTATCTGATACCGAAAATAAAATTTGACTTGAACTTTCATTGCTCTTACTTTCAAGTCTAGCGAAATTTGTAAAACTTAAAAATTCATCATTAAAATTATTAACATCTATTTCATTTAAAAAGTTATTATAATTTTTTATTTCATATAATGCTATTGAAGAAACTGTAATTATAATAGTAAGTACAACTAATAACTCAATAATTGTAAAGCCTTTTTTATTAATTATTAAACCTCTCAAGCTAAATACCAATTTCCGAATAACAACTGGCGACACCATTTATGCTTATAGCATAATTATTACTATTATCGCTAATATTTATAACTATGTTTTTCCCATCTAAAGAAGGTGAATTTGCATTTATACTAATTTTATTCATACTTATGTCTTCTTCAATAGCTTTTTGTACATCACTCTTAACAAAGCCGTTATCTTCAAAATATGATCTCATTGAAGCTGTAAAAACCATTCTTTCAATTTGCTCTTTTTTTGCACTATTTGCTCTAGTAATATAACTCAAGTAATTGGGAAGCAACATAGAGCCCAAAATAGTTATAATTGCAAATACTACAATCAATTCTATCAAAGTAAAACCTTCCTTTTTTATTGTCACTTATATAGCCTCCATCATTTTGAGCATAGGAATTAATATTGAAATAATAATCCCACCTACTAACAGAGATAAAACCATTATCATTACTGGTTCAATAAAACTTATAGCTCTATTTATACTATCATCTATCTCATCATCATATAAATCAGCCGCCATAATTAACATTTCATCCAAGTTTCCGCCATTTTCTCCAAGTGAAATCATTGATATTATAAAACTAGGGAATATATTCAATTTATTTAAGGTTACTGCAACACTATTGCCTTTATTTATATAATTTAATACACTTAATATTTCCTTTTCAAAATATGAATTATTAGTAACCTTGCTACATAGTTCTAAAGAGCGTACCAAATCCATTCCACTTCTTTGAGATATACTTAAACATCTTGCAAACCTAGCACCTAACATTTTTATTTTAAACTTTCCTATAACAGGAAGCTTTAATATTTTTTTATCAAATTTTTCTTTTATAATACCGCTTTTAATAAAAAATATAATTATTAAAGGCACAATCATAATAAAAGAAATAAAAATAGAAAAATTGTTTTTTAAACAACTACTAAAATTTATCATAAGTTTAGAGTAAGCCGGCATCGATGTTCCTAAACTATTAAAAGTATCGCTAAAAGAGGGTACTATATTAAGCTCAATATAAAACAAAACAGATATTGTAGTTATTAAAATAAGAGCCGGATAAATCATGGCACATATTATTTTTCTTTTTGCTTTATATTCCTTTATAAAATAAGTTGAAAGGCTTTCCAAAACATTATCTAAATTTCCTGTTTCCTCTGCAATATTTATCATTTCAGCATAAAACTTAGGAAAAGTACCTTCATACAAACAAATGCTTTTATATAAACTATTACCCTTCTCTACCTCTTCTTGGATTTCTTTGATAGCTGACTTGAAGTTTTTTTTATAAGTTTGCTCGTAAACTATTTTTAATGCTTCAGAAATATTAAATCCTGCTAAAATTAGAGAAGCCAATTGTTTTGAAAATATAGAAATATCTTTATCATTTGCAATAGGCAAAAGTTTTTCAAGATTTATAGCTTTTATTTTTTTTCTATAAATTACAAAGCAATCTTTTTTTCTAAAAAATCTTACAAGCTGATCTTCATTTTCAAAATACGCTTTACCTTTAGTTTCTTTACCTCGTTTATCTACAGTTTTATAACTATAATAACTCATCACATACTTCTTCACTAGAATACACTGTTTTGACATACTCATCAAAAGTTGTTATTCCTTTTTTAACTAAATCTAACGTGCTCATTTTTAAAGTTTTCATATTTTTAACCGCTGCATGTTTTCTAATTTCCTCTAACCCTTTTCCTTCATAGATAAACTTCTTAACAATTTCATCAACCTTCATTATTTCAAATACTGCCGTTCTACCTAAATAACCAGTTCCATTACACTTAGGACAACTCATTCCTTTATAAATATAGTACTCACTATCTATATTTAATATTTTCCTCTCAATTTCCGAAGGTTTATAGCTTACTTTACAATATGGACAAATTACTCTTACAAGCCTTTGTGCTATAGCGGCTACCAGTGCCTGAGATACTAAGTACGGTTTAACTCCCATGTCAACTAGTCTTAATATGGAGCTTACAGCATCATTTGTATGCAGTGTTGAAATCACTAAATGTCCAGTTATAGCAGCTCTTATTGCAACTTTTGCTGTTTCTTCATCCCTAATCTCTCCAACAAAAATAATGTCTGGATCTTGCCGCAAAAGACTTCTAAGTCCCGAAGCAAAAGTTAATCCAACCTTATTGTTAACATTTATTTGATTTACATTTCCAATAGTAAATTCTACTGGATCTTCGATAGTAAAAATGTTTTTTTCTTTATTGTTAAGTTCATTAAGCATAGAATACATTGTAGTTGATTTTCCGCTTCCAGTAGGTCCTGTTACAAGAATTATTCCATACGGATATTTTAATATTTCTCTAAAAATTTCAGCCTCTTTTCCACCTAACTTATCTATAGATATATTGCTAAGGGACTTATAAAGAATTCTTATTACGATTTTTTCTCCATATATAGTTGGTATAGAAGAAACTCTAAAATCATAGTTTTCACCATCCTTTTCGTAACTAATTTTACCGTCTTGTGGAAGCTTTTTTATTATAATGTTCATTTTAGCCATAATTTTAATCCTGATTACAATGGTGTTATATGCATTTATAGGTAATTTCATTAGTTCCTTTAATAACCCATCTTTTCTTATTCTTATTTTAATGAAGCTTTTAAAGGGCTCTATATGTATATCACTAGCTTTTTGATTTAAGGCTTGAAGTAAAATAGAATCTACAAGCCTCACAGAAGGTGCATTACTTAATTGTTTTGACTCATTAAGGCTAATATCTTCTTTAACCGCTACTAATTCCTTTTTCATGTCTTCAACAGCATTATTTCCATCACTTATTTCATAGTAAAGTTTAATGTATTCGAGTATTTGCATTTTATTTCCTTTAAAAGGCTCGATTTCTTTTTTTGAAACAAAGCTCAAATCGTTGATAACATCAAAGTTTTCTGTATTTTCCATTACGACTTTTATTTTGTTTTCATCTTCTTCAAAGGGAAATACACAATGCTTGTATGCCATTTCCTTATTTATTTTTTTAATAGTTGAATTAGATATTTTATAATTATCTAAATCTATGAGCATTTTTAATAATTCACCTCCAATATTATCACTTATTTGTATTATTTACCATAAGAAAAATAAATATACACCTTAAAAAATATTTAAATATTTTTTAAGGTGTATATTTGAAATTACAAGTTATGCTCAATAATTTTTTATGTTCCAGACCTAAATTGCCAATTTGTCAAAATATGATACTGACCTGGTGTAGTTGTTATTAAATTTGTTGAATTAGTGCTATGATCATACATAAATATTGAGTTATTCCCGGAGTTATCCATAAAACCACAAAAATATACTTGTCCTAAGGAATTAATAGCCATCCCTCCATTTTTATCTGCAGTAACAGGAAAATCATATGTTAATCTACCAAGCTTTAAGGTAGTCAAATTAATACTGTAAAGCTGAACGCTACCAGTGCTGCTATCATCGCCTAATAAATACATAATGTTATTTTTTTCATCTACAACGTAACTATATATATCAGATAAATTTGATGATATTTGACTAACACTATTATTACTTTTGTTGTAATAATTTAAAACTTCTCCTGAGTCATTTTGTTCAATAAATATTAGATTACCGTTTTCAAGTGCTGAAAAAAATGTGCAGTAACCATTAAATTTATCATATATTACTGTTTTCTTATTAGTTTTAAAGTTATAATCAAATATTTTTCCATAATCATTTTCACCATTAGTAACTCCATAATATAAAATATTGTCGTCATCTAAAAATGTATATAGATTTCCTGAAATAAGCACATCACTATCAAATTTTAACTTACTGTCATTTACTGTGCTATATATGCTTACTCCTTCAGCTGAAGACAAATTATCCGATGAAAAGCTTCTAAATGCAATTTTAGTTCCTTTTGGCGATAAAATCACATCTGAATATGAAAAGGACTTGTTAAGTGTAATTTCTTTGTTTCCATTATAAATCTGCAAATTAGTTTTAGTTAAATTGCTTCCATTTGAAACAAAATTTCTTATAACAGATGTATTATTATTAAGGTTATAGTCAACATTTATTATTTTTGAAACATTGATTTTATTTGAAAGTGAATTTCCAACCTCATATAGCTTTTCTCCATCCCCTTCGGACGATAATGTCATAATATCGTAAAATTTATTTATTTGACTTTTGTCTTTTGTTTTCACATTTGTATTCAAATTGCTACAAGCAGACATTGAAAACAAAATTATAATTAGTAACGATACGCATGTTGTCATTTTTTCTTTTTTCATTATACATCTGCATCTCCACTGAAAGTAGTCTTAGCCTCTCCTGTCATATATACAAAAGTTTCAGTTATATCTATATGCAAAGATCCACCAGGAACCTCTACATCCACGTTGGCTGAGGTTAATCCTAATTTATTGCAGGCCACTGCTGCAGCACAACATCCGGTTCCGCAAGCAAGGGTAGCACCAGCTCCTCTTTCCCAAGTTTTAACCTTAATGTAACTACCATTAACCACTTCACAAAAATTTACATTTGTACCCCTTGGAAAAATCTCTTTACTTTTTTCTATCGCTCTGCCTTCTTCAATGGCAAATTCATCTAACTTTCCAATTACAACTGTATGAGGCACTCCCATAAGCATTGAAGTAATTTTATAATTCCTATCTTCAACTTTTAAATCGTAATCTATTATTTCTTCATCAATTAAAGCAGGAATTTTGCTAGTTTCAAAGCTTGGCATACCCATATTAATTTTTATATTTTGTGCTTTCCCATTATTTTCGGTTATTTCAGCTATCTTTATTCCATCACCAGTTTGAATGCTTATTTTTAACTTATGTACTATTTTTTCATCATAAATATATTTGGCAAAACATCTTATTCCATTGCCGCACATTTCAGCGTATGAACCGTCTGCATTAAATATTACCATTTCGATATCCGCTTTATTACTATTTCTAACTAATAAAATACCATCGCCACCTACAGAAAAACGTCTATCACAAATTTTTTTAGCTAAACCCTCTTCCTTACCTAAAAATAAGTTATTTCTATCATCTATAACAACAAAGTCATTTCCTGTACCTTGCATTTTAACAAATTTCATTTTATCACTCTTTCCATTTGATTTGTATTTACGCCTAAACTTTATTTTAAATTATAAACATGTTATAATCATTTTGTTTCTATAACAATATCATAATAAAAATAAACGTTAATGTATACTATTTTTACAAAAAGTTCAATTAAAATTTAGCATAAACTTCGAAGGGAATGATAGATTTGGCTTTAGACGGAATTTATATGTACAGCATCGTATGTGAATTAAAAGAAAAAATCAATGGTGGAAAAATTAGTAAAATAAATCAACCTGAAAAGGATGAGATTTCTCTTACTATACGAAGTAAAGACAATATAAACTACAAGTTATTAATAAGTGCTAGTTCCAGTTATCCAAAAATTCATTTAACTGAAAATAATAAAGTTAACCCTCTAAAAGCGCCAATGTTTTGTATGATTTTGAGAAAATACTTGCAAAACTCCAGAATAATCGATATCAAACAAGTTTCTACAGATAGAATAATAATTATCGATGTGCAAAGTTCTGATGAAATGGGCTTTAACAGCGTTTATTCGTTAATTGTAGAAGTTATGGGCAGGCACAGCAACATAACTTTAGTTAGACAAAGAGACAACCTTATAATGGATTCAATAAAACATATTACTCCTGAGGTAAACAGATATAGATCTATATACCCAGGTATACCTTATATATTTCCACCTAAAAGTGAAAAATTAAGCCCTTTTGAATTTAGCAAACTAGAATTTAACAATAAAATTGAAACAGACCTTGTATCTGTTGACGATAAAATGTTTTTCAAACTTTTTACAGGCGTAAGTAAACCGTTATCTAAAGAAATCTATTTTAGATATAGCATTGAAAATGATAAAGATTTATATGCCTTTACTAAAAACTTTTTTGATAAAATCTTAAATGCTCATTTTAATTTTGCAGCTTACTATTTGGAAGGTGATGCTAAAGAATTTTATTGTGTAAATCTTAAGCATCTTGAAAATTATTCAGAAAAGACGTTTAAAAATGCTTCTAGTCTAATAGAATACTTTTATTTTGAAAAAGATAAAAACGATAGATTAAACAATCATAGTGTTGACCTTCAAAGGATAGTTCATACAAATATAGATAGATGTAACAAGAAAGAAGAAATATTAAATAATAATCTTAAAGCATGTGAAGATAAAGAACAATATAAATTATTTGGAGAGCTTATTACCGCTAATATTTTTGCAGTTACAAAAGGACTTGATAAAATCGAGCTTCAAAATTATTATAGCGAAAATTTAGATATGGTTTCTATAAAGCTTAATCCTAATAAAAGTGCTTCATTAAATGCTCAAAGTTACTACAAAAAATACGTAAAACTAAAAAAGACAGAAGAAATGTCCCTTTTACAGCTAGAAAGCAACAATGAAGAAATAAACTATCTACAATCTGTACTCACAAATATAATTAATTGTGAAACTTATGAAGAAATAGAAGAAATAAAGAAGGAACTTATTGAGACAGGCTACATTAAATTTAATAAAAAAAATAAAGATAAGAAAGCAAAGGTTTCAAAACCACACCACTTTATTTCTAGCGATGGTATTGATATTTATGTAGGAAAAAACAACTTTCAAAATGACTATTTAACTTTAAAATTTGCAGATAAAAGGGATATTTGGATGCATACAAAAAATATACCTGGTTCTCATGTTATTATAAAAAACAATGGAAATATACCAGATAAAACTTTAGAAGAAGCTGCTGGACTTGCCGCCTATTACAGCAAGGCAAAACATTCTATCAATGTTCCTGTAGACTATACGGAAGTCAAAAATATTAAGAAGCCTTCTGGAGGCAAACCAGGAATGGTCATTTATTATACTAATAAAACCATTAATATTATACCAAAAAAGCTGTAAAAAAATTGCTATGCAATTTTTTACAGCTCATATATGCTTACTGAATCATTTTCATCTATTTCAGAAACCTTTACCAAAATAAGTTCCTCTTTTGAGGTTGGTACATTCTTCCCTACGAAATCTGCACGTATTGGTATTTCTCTATGACCTCTATCTACTATTACTGCAAGTTGAATCATCTTAGGTCTTCCAAAATCTATTAGAGCATCTATTGCTGCTCTTACAGTTCTACCTGTATATAAAACATCATCTACTAGTATTACTTTTTTATCGCTAATGTCTATATCTAGTACCATTTCAGCCTTTGGCATTTCTTTATTAGACATAACTATATCATCTCTATATGGAGCTATATCTACGCTTCCAACTGTAACTTGAACGCCTTCAATGCTTTCTATTTGTTTAGCTATTCTTTTAGCAAGAGGAACCCCTCTTCTTTTAATTCCCACCATTACTATATCTTCTGTTCCTTTATTTCTTTCAATTATTTCATGAGTAATTCTTTTTAAGGTTCTTTGAAGCGCTTTTTCATCTAACAATATGGCCTTTAATTCCATTACTACACCCCTCATTTTTTAATAAAAAGTAAATCTTTTTAAAATAATCTGGCATATCACTTTCAAATTCCATATATTCACCTTTAGTAGGGTGAATAAAACCAAGTTTCTTTGCATGAAGAAGCTGACCAGATAAATTAAATCGCTGTTTTTTATATCCATAAACAGGGTCTCCTACAAGTGGATGTCCAATATGAGCCATGTGCACTCTAATTTGGTGTGTCCTCCCTGTTTCCAGTCTGCACTCAATAAAAGTGTTTGCCTTAAATCTTTCTAAAACTTTATAATGAGTCACTGCATTTCTCCCAGTTTTTAAAACTGAAATTTTTATTCTATCTACTGGGTGTCTTCCTAAAGGAAAATCTAAAGTATCTTCCTCTTTTTTTAAGACTCCCTCCACTATAGCATTATATACTCTTGTCATAGAATGATTTTTAAGCTGCTCTGCAAGAGCGTTATGAGCAAAATCATTTTTTGCTACTACCAATACACCTGCTGTGTCTTTATCTATCCTATGAACAATTCCTGGTCTATTTACACCATTTATTCCCGATAAATCTTTACAATGAAAAAGAAGTGCATTCACAAGAGTCCCTGTATAATTGCCAGGAGCAGGATGCACCACCATTCCCTGAGGTTTATTTATTACTATAATATCTTTATCTTCGTAAAGTATATCTAGCTTTATATCTTCTGGTTTTAAATCTAGCTCAACATTTTGTGGAACTTGTAAGAGTAAATTATCTTTATATTTTAACTTATAATTACTCTTCTTAACTTTTCCATTTACAAAAGCATTACCGTTTTGTATAATTTCTTGGATATGACTTCTTGATTTTCCTTCCAACATCTTTGCAAGGTATACATCTAGTCTAACATTTTCATCTTCTTTATCGATCTCATATTGAATTTTTTCCATCTTTTTCATTCCTTAAAATATATATAGCAAGTAGAAAGGTTCCAACAACTACACTCATATCTGCAACATTAAAGGTAGGAAAGCTGTAAACATTGTTGTAGTGAAAATAAATAAAATCTATAACAAATTTATTAAAGACTCTATCATACATGTTTCCAAGCGCTCCACCTATAATTAAACTTAAACTCAATCTTAACATTAGGCTTTTAGGTCTATATTTTATATAAAATCCTACTATTCCCAATATAATTATTAAACTAATTACTACTAAAAATATAGTTTGATTTTGTAATATTCCCCAAGCAGCACCTCTGTTTTCAAGATATGATAACTCAAAAAAACCTTTAATTATTACTATATTGTTATTCATATACAAATGATTAAATGCCCAAATTTTTGTAAATCTATCTAGGGCAATTACTAATAATATAAATACTAATTCCATTAATTAACTTCCTCCACCTAATCCAATTCACTTTATAAATATAAGGTAAATGAAAAAAACAAATAAGTCAATATTAATCTGGAAGCTGATTTTTATATTGCTCATTGCTTATTCTTTCAATTGGATCTACATAATCGTTATCTCTCTCATCTTCATAAAATTCTTCAATATTGGGACGTTCATTAAACATCTCCACTCTTTGATAGCTATCCTCTCCATCAAATTGTACGCTACCTTTATAATTATGCTCATTTTTGTTATATATATTTGTAATAACATCCTCTTCTGATGGTCTGTCGTGCTTTTCTCTAGGCCTAATTTGATTTTTTTCATTTTGACATTTAGTGCAACACTCAGCATAAGGAATAAATTCAAGCCTATTTTCATTTATCACTTTACCACAACATTTACAAATACCATAGCTTCCTTTTTCAATAGCTTCTAATGCATTATCTATTTTACTTATAATGGATAATTCATTATTTCTTAATGCCATACCTCTTTCTATATCCGATATTTCTGTAGCTAAATCTGCCGGATGATTATCATAAAATGATAGTTCACTTGCCATTTCGCTCTTAGAATCAATTGTTTCATTTTTAATCATTAAATTCATTAAGTTCACTATCTTTTTCTTTTCATCTATTAGCTTTCTTTTATAATGTAAAAGTTTTCCATCTTCCATAGTAATCACTCCTATTGCAATAAGTTCTATATAGTTATTTTATCTAAATAGGAGTAATTTATTACAAAAGAAAGTCACTTTACATTAGATTTATCATATTCTCTAATATTACAGTTGAGTTGTTAACTGCTATTGGAACATACTTTTGGAAATCAATATGAGAGCCATTATTAGCATTGTCAGATATTGATCTTATTACAACAAAAGGAATGTTACTTAAGTAACAAACATGAGCAATGCTAGCACCTTCCATTTCACAGGCTATGGCACCAAACTCATCGTAAAGCCACTTTATCTTTTCTACACTATTTATAAACTGATCTCCTGTTACTATACGTCCCGTAAAGCAATTATGGTCAGTTAATTTCTCTGCTGCCTTCTTTGCAATTGTTACAAGTTGTTCTGAACATTTAAAATCAAATGTATCCATTCTTGGAATTTGTCCAACCTTATCACCAAAAGCTGAAGTATCCATATCATGCTCTACTAGATTATCTGCAATCACTACATCACCTGGATATATTTCTATTCCTATTCCGCCTGCAGTTCCTACGTTAATAACACAGTCTACATGAAAATCATCAATTAAAATTTGTGTGCATATAGCTGCATTAACTTTACCTATTCCGGATCTTACTATAACAACTTTTTTATTTAAAAATTCACCAAAAACAAATTTCATTTTTGCTTTATCTACTGTCATTTGAACATCTACTTTTTTTAATATTAGTTCTACTTCTTCATCCATTGCACCAATTATGCCAATAATCATTATATCACTCCTCTTTTACATAAAAAATCTCACTACATGAGTGAGAAATTCCATCCTATTCTTTAACAAAGAAACTTTTTATTTCATCCAAATCATTATTGAAGCTTTCTTCTTCAACTTCTAAATCTGGCAATAAATCCTTTTCTTTTTCTTCAATATTTTTTTCTTTTAGACTCTCTGATCTTGAAATATTGTAATTTTTTTCAAAGTCATTTTCTAAATCATTGAACATGTCCAACTGAGTATTCATGAAGTTTCTATATTTAGCTCTAAATTTTGAAAATTCCTGCCTAAGGGAATTATAGTCTTCATTAATTTTCATTACATCATTATTTGCCTTGTCAATAATTTTTTGTGCAGTTTCATTTGCATTTTTTATTAGTAATTCTGCTTCTTTTTGTGCTGAATTTTTAGCTTGCTCGGCTGCATTTTGAGCAAGTACTAAAGTGTTTTGTATAGTTTCCTCGATTTTTGAATAGTGGTCTATTCTTTCATTCAATACACTAATCTTTTCTTTTAAAGTAGAATTTTCCTTGTAAATCTCCTCATAGTTTTCAGAGATACCATCTAAAAATTCATCTACTTCATCTTGGTCATAACCTCTAAGTACTTTTCTAAATTCTTTATTATTTATATCCATCGAAGTTAATCTCATTCAATTACCACCCCAGTTAAACAAATTTTTTCACTAATAATTTTACTCTATCCTTATTAGTATTTCCTAAACTTTTAATTAATTTATACTTACCATAGCCTCTAATAGAAATCGTATTTCCAAAATAAAGGTTAAATGACTTGTCATTTTTTACATTATAATCCACATATACTTTAGAAGCATTAATGAGTTCCAATGCATTATTTCTTGAAATCTTACAAATTGCACTAACTATGCAATCCAATCTTAAAGATGTTGCAATTAGATTTATATCTTCAAAATCTATTTTAGGGATAGCTTCACCTAAATCTTCTTCAGTAATTTTACATGGACATCTTCCAATTTCAAAAACATTTTGCAAAATATAGTCTGCGACATCATTGCAAACCGCTAAAAAAGCAGTATCACCCTTTGTAACTAAGTCTCCAAATTTACTTCTATCTAACCCAATAGACGAAACAGCACCTAAGAAATCTCTATGGCTAACAGAATTATACTTTGTATTTGCTTTAATCTTCAAAAGTTTAACAGGAAAATTCAAAGTATCATAACAAGAAAAACCAAGCATTCGTCTCTCACATTGTTCAAAAACGCCATAAGCTTCTATATTGATTCCAAAGCTATCTGCCATTTTTATTACCTTACTCCAAATATTTGGAGTGTAAAATTCGTCACTAAACATTACTCTTCCTGTATTATAAGTTAACCTTATTTTATCAAAGATATTTGAAGCTGCTATTTTTTCTTCTAAGTCAAATGCATTAATAAAATTATTTTTTTCCAATTTTAATTCATCCTATAAAACTATTTTGCCCAAAAAAGTCCTCTTCCAGTCAATTCACTTTTTAAATCACTAGAAACATCAACATTAGAAGGAGATAGTAAATAAACGTGCTTTTCTATTTCCTGAAGCTGACCGTTTAACACGTAGCTAGCACCACCCATAAAATCTAATAGCCTTTGTGCCACCTTTTGATCTAATTCTGTAACATTTACAAGTACAATTTTTCTATTCCTTAAATTGTCGCAAATTACTGTTACTTCATCAAAATCTCTAGGTTTAATAATAACAACCTTTACAGCATTATTAGTGTGGATATTAACTACTTTACTATTCTTTTTGTTTGATAAAAGTACTTCTTCTTCCTCTTCGTTTTCAACTTCTTCTTCTAATTCGATGTCATCCTCAAAATCACTGTCATCTAGTCCTAAAATTCCCATCACTTTGTTTAACACGTTTGCCATTGTTTTAACCCCCTAAATATTATAATTCCTTTTTCCAAAAATACCTTCACCGATTCTAATTAAATTCGAACCCTCTAAAATAGCTAATTTGTAGTCATTAGTCATTCCCATAGATAAATACTCCATTGTAATATTTTCAAACTGTCTTTCTCGTAATGAATCCCAAATTTTTTTCATCTCTTTGAAATAAAATTTATTTTCCATATCTGAGCCTTTAGGAATAACTGCCATTAAGCCTTTTACCTTTACATTACTACATTTTTCAATCCTAGACAACAGTTCTTCTAAATTTTCTTTAAAAATTCCTGTTTTTGATTGTTCTCTTCCAATGTTGATTTGAATAAGAACGTTTGCTATTAAATTAGCATCTTTGTATCTTTTTTCAATTTCCTCAAGCAACTTGATGCTATCTAAAGAATGAATTAAGAAAACCTTTCCTACTATATATTTTACCTTATTTGTTTGCAAATGTCCAATAAGATGCCATCTTATAGTTGTGTCAAAGCTTTCAAATTTATCCACTAGCTCTTGAACCTTATTTTCTCCAAAATCTCTTTGTCCTGCTTCAAAGGCTTCTTTGATTTCATCTATGCTTCTTGTTTTGGAAACTGCAAGAAGCTTAACACCTTCAGGTATAGACTCTGTAAAATCTTGTATATTTTTTGCAATAGTCAAAATCATCGTCCCCTTTAACATAATAAACATTTTATATATTCTACATTCATGCAAAAAATCCTCTATTTTTTATCATTTTTGATTTATATAATTTTCATTAATTGTTTTAGATAACTTTTTTATAACAATATCATTTCTTGTACTTATTTTTACACTTATTCCTCTGATTTTAGATAAGGTAAATAAAATATTATGATTGCTGCTTTCATATTCTTTTAATTTGTCTTTATTCCCAATGGCAAGTATTGTATACGGGGAAGGTACTTCTGTCCCATTAATCTGCAAAAATGCACTTGAACAGTAAATTTCCGTCGTATTAACTACCCTCTCACCATTTATAGAAATTGCCTCTGCACCTGCATATCTTAAGTCATCTACTACTTGAAGTACATCCGAATAATGAATTAATTTTGAAATATCATTATTTGTATTAACTTGTGTTTTGCCCAGTACGTTAGTACCATCATCAAGATTAATTATAATTCCTGGTCCTTCTACATCAGTAACACCTGCTACTATCCTTGCATTATATAATTCCTTGTTAATTTCCGCTTCTATATCCGAATCACTTTTTGAACTTTTCTCAAATTGAGCCGTTTGGTTTAACAAATCTAAATATTTATTTCTTAATGCACCCACTTCACTTACTAGTATATTTCTGTAGTTATAATCATCTTGATATTGTTTAGCACTTAAAAACATTGTAAGAGAACTTCTATTAAAATTAAAATTTACAGTTATCAATATTCCAATTATTATGGAGGCAATAAAAATAAATACAGTTGCTTCATTATTTTTCATTTAACCACCTCATTAGTGCGGTCTTGCTTTCTCTATAAGTAATCTTCTTATGGTAGCAAAGTTATTAAATATTCTACTTCCAAAAACAATAACTGCAGCTAAATAAATTGGAATACCTAGTTTATCACCTAAATAAACAAGAGCAACTGAAAGCAGAGCATTTCCAAAAAATCCAGAAATAAATATATCTGTTCTAAATTGTTTATTGAGCGAGGCTCTCATTGCACCAAAAACTGAATCTAAACATGCAAATATTGCAACAGATATATACGGAGAAAATGAATCCGGAATAGGAACGTTCCAAAATATACCAATTATAATACCGATTAATAATCCTAAAAATGCGTACATATATTCCTCCTTATTTTATTCTAATTTATAGGCTTTGCATATTCAAAGGATGTAACCTTATTAGACTTTAATATTGTCATATTATCACTTTTTACTGGAGCTTGTACATCATAATCTTCCATAGATATAAGACTACTAAGCTCCCCTGGAAAAACAAGTTCCGAATAAAGATCATCCTTGTTTCCAATTGCCTTAATCGTAACCTTATCATATGGAGATATTTTTTCTGTATTACCAATTAAGATCATAGAGTTTCCATCTGTAGTTTTTATGGATGTTTGTGCTGTAATTCTAATATCATTAATAGATATCGCTTCTGCACCTGCAAAATTGAGGTCATTTACTATATTTTCTAGTGCATCGTCTGTCAAAACATATTTTTGCGTTGTAATGTCTGCTGTAAACACATTATTTTTAGGTGTTATTGTTAATATAATTCCTGGTCCTTTTACATCAACGCTTCCTGTCAAAATATTTAACTGATTTAATTCATCTACCATTTGTTTATCAGCTGAACTTTTATTTGCAACCGAATCTTGAAAAGTTTTAATTTGATTTTGGAGTCCATTAATTTTTTTTGTAAGCCCATCTTTTTCAGTTTTTAGTTCATTTATCTCATCAGTTATTTGTGAACTGTCACCCTGCATATTTAAATTACCTTCTTGTAAGCTTATCATTCTAAATTGGTATGCAATCATAAAACCAAGTATCGCACAAACTAATACTAATGGTATTTGACCTATCAATTTTTTCATACAATTTCTTCCCCCTATTTTTGTACTGCATACACTGGATGTGTCACTGAACTTACATCTACATAACCATTGGA
>JAJXWJ010000078.1 GCA_021781655.1 Bacillota bacterium
TAGCATCACTTTGTAAATCATTTTGAACCTTTTCATTTTTGTAAATATTAAATTGTGTTTGTGAAAAATTAAAAACTGCCAAACCAAAAATGGAGAATACTGCAATTGCTACAATCAATTCAATAAGAGTAAAGCCTTTATGTTTCAAACAAATCACCTACTAATATTAGTACTGGTTACTGACACAGAACCATCTGAAAATGAAGAATCTAGTTTCCATACTTCCACTGTAATATTGTAATTATTATAATACCAAGTGTAATCATAATTTCCGTTTGAATTTATTTGAACACCGTCAGATCTATTAATATGAATAAATGCCCCAAAGGTTTTATTTAATTTATTAACATAATTATACTGTTTGCAGCTTGTAAAATTATTATAGGACGAATCTACACTTATATAATTATTTATATCTTCTGGTGCTGAAGTTAAATCATTGTAATTAAAAAATATATATTCGTATGCATCGGTAGCAGTAGATTGATTAAAAAATCCACCCTCTATTGAATTAAACTGGTCTGAAGTAACCGCTGTATTTGTATTTTGAATGCCCTTTGCCTGTAATTGTTCTAAAATACAATTTGCTGCCGATATAGTTTCATACTTTTCATTATCTTGTTTAAAGATAGTAGAAGAAGTAGTTATAACAAAAGATATAGAAGTTGCAGCAATAGAAAAAATAAGCATTGCTATTATAACTTCAATTATAGTAAATCCTTTTTTTTTCTTTTTCATACTACTTTACCTCACATAAATTAATTGCTTATCGATGTAGTTTCATTAACATAAAAATAGTAAAAATCCGTATTTATTGTAGCAATAAATGCATTGTTACTGCTATTAATAGATATATTTTTAATTTTTGCTATTCTTTTTCCCTGCTCTAAATCCTTTATAAAGGCTATTATATTATTTTTATCACCTTCAACTTCAATGTTAGCATTTAAGGTCATTAAAGTATCATCCTTTATATTGCTATTATTTGAAGCTTGGACACTATTTGTAGTTGCATTATTCGAATACTTTGTTCCTTGTCCAAAGGTTACCGATGACAATTTCAAACTATCCTTCACACAAAGATTACTTAAATTTGTAACGATGTCTGCATCTTTCATATTTACTGTTATTTCTTTTGTAGCTTCAGCATTTTTATTAGATAAACTTTCTAATTGCTTTTTTAAACCAACATTCATTACTTCCTTACTTTGAATCAAATTCACTCTACTTTGATTACCGCTTAACTGTGTCTGTGCTATTGAAAGTTCGTTTAAACTAGGCGTTAATAAAAATTTATAATATAAGAAGCCGATAGCTAAAACAATTAAAATACCTAAAAGTATTTTGTCTCTTTTTGATAATTCAGTCATTTTGCTACCCTCCTCATAGTAATTGTAACTGTATAATCATTATTATTTCCACTACTATTGACACTTAATATTTTAACCTCTGTAAATCTTGTGTCACTATATAATTTACTTGTAAATGCTTCGATTAAGTCTGCACTATTTGTTTCTGCAGAAATACTAATAATGTTATTGCTTTCTAAAACTATTGAAGCTATATTAAATCCATTTGGTGCATAGGAATTAATATCTCCCAGCCAAGTTGAAATATTAGTTCTATTTTTATTCATAGCATTTGAAGTATCTATATGGTTGTTATATTTTCCTACTTCTAATGTAAGAGTTGAATTTTCTTTAACAATATTATAGTCAGATGCAATTATACTTAAAAGCTTAGAGTTATCTGAAGTCAATTTCATTGTGTACAGCTTTATTGCTCCAAAAGATAATATCATAACTAATAATGCTATTGCTGCCGCTGTTATTTGAACCTTGAATTTATTTAAGATATCTTTACTCTTATCAATGTCATTTGATATTAAATTTAATTCTGAGCCATTATTTTTTCTAAGTACTGCCCCTGCTAAAGGTACGAAACTTGATAAATCAACATCTTGTCCAAACATAACAGGTAATTTATTTGTATCACTTACAGTAGTAACCTCAGTATCCAAAAAGCTTTGTATATATGATTCAAAATCTTTTATTTTACTGCCATCACCTGTTAAATATATTTTATCTAATTTATTTTTACCTCTCCCTGTATTAAAAAACTGAATTACTTTTTCAAAAGATGATAATATATTGTCAAATTGCCTCTTTATCCTTGACTCTGCTTCATCTTCTTCATCTATATTCATCAAGCTAATTTTATTTAAAAGATAATTATCCATTTCTTTATCATTTAGTCCATTTTTGGTGCTTAATTGATTTTTAATATTGCTAACCCCAAAATGAAGTTCTCTTTCAATGAATAATTTTCCTTTTGATAAAATTGCTATGCTACTTTCCTTTTGACCTATTTCTATTATACCTATATTTTCTTCTTCTTTATTTTTTTCATATTTATTTGCAAAAACTCTTGCAACGCAGTTAGCTGCTAAATCTACTGCTAGTAATCTT
Organism: Bacillota bacterium; assembly: GCA_021781655.1. Classification (GTDB taxonomy): domain Bacteria; phylum Bacillota; class Clostridia; order Clostridiales; family Clostridiaceae; genus JAJXWJ01. The sequence continues at coordinate 2,469 of JAJXWJ010000078.1, forward strand.
AATTTTAGCTTGTCTGCAATTTTTTTATAGCTGTCTATTTTTTCTTTTGACGCTGCTACTACTAAAAGTTTGTATATTTTACTTTCGTTATTTACTATCTTGTCTAGTATTTGAAAATTTATATAATGCTCTTCTCCTTGCTCAGGAATGTATTGAGTTATCTCCCATTTTGCTGAAGATAGAATTTTATCTTTATCCATTATTGGCACTTCAGAATGCCTAATGATAGTATCTTGTCCTTTGACAACAAATATTACATCTCTTGTATTAATTGAATTTTTAGCTTGAAACTTTTTAATAACCTCTGCAACAGCATCAAGGTTTTCGATATTTCTATTTCTAACTGCCCCTTCTGGCGTTTTAAGTTCATCTATAGCGGTTATTTTTTTGTCATTGCCTACAATAATTCTAATATAAATATCATTTATATCTAAAACCATGACATTGTGCCTTGCCAAATTTATCCTCTCCTTTTTTTGGTGACTACGATTTTTTATGAAGGTTTGATTATAATTTACTATCTGCATCCTAAAAATAAGAAAAACAGATAGTAAAATTATCAAATATTAATTTGCTGTAACTAAACCAGAAGAAGTATTAACTGTCCATTTACCAGTAGCTGGTGCAGAACCATTAAGAGTACTTGGGTCTGTATAGTTCCCACTATTTTCCACTTCTTCTAACTTTGCTAATGTAGTGACATCATTAAGTTCTGAAGGCCATGATGTAATTGCAGAAGATATTCTTGGATCTATGGTTGATGGTGACGTAAATATGGTATCTCCAGCATTTATTGCACCATTTGTGTCAGTTGGATTTGCATTATATGCTTCTACAGCATTTACAATAGTTGCTGCATCTGTTTCCGCTTTTGAAACTTTAGCATCTGTTGAGTATTTTGTTACTTGTGGAACTAATATTGCTGCCAATATCCCTAAAATGACAATAACAATTATTAATTCAATTAGTGTAAAACCTTTCTTTTTCCCCTTTTTCATTTTGTCTTTAAACATTTTTTTCTCCTCCTAGTTTTATGTGAATTATATTTAAAAATCACCATTGGTGATATTTTATAACAATATTATTTTGAAAATGAACTATACATTTGGAACATTGGAAGTATTATAGATATGACTATAAACCCTACCACAAAACCTAAAACTGCAATTATTATTGGTTCAATCATAGTTGTTAACTGTGCTGTAGCTACTTCGACCTCACCATCATAAAATTCTGCTGTTTTAGTTAAAACCGAATCTATAGTTCCAGATTCTTCTCCTATCTTTATCATTTGTACTAGCATCAGCGGAAATATTTCTCTTGATTGAAGTGTTTCACCAATGCCTGCACCTCTTTCTATTTCACCTTTAGTTTTTAATAAAATATCTTTAACATAGTTATTTCCAACAATTTCAGCGGATATTTCTATGCTTTTAACAACCGAGATTCCAGTTCCAATAAGCATTCCAAAGGTTCTGGCAAACCTTGCAGTTACAACCTTCTTATTTAATGGTCCAAACAGTGGAATAGTTAATTTATATTTATCAAAGGCAATACTTCTAGTTCCATTAATAAATCTTTTCATCAAAATTACCACAGCTATTATTGCTATTAAAATTACATACCAATAATTAATCATAAAATTACTAAATGCTGTAACAATTTTAGTTGGAAGTGGCAATTGACTTGCCGATATTCCATTTTGCTCTGACATATTGGTAAAGGTAGGTAGAACCTTTATAACCAATACATTAACAACTACTATGGAAAAAATTGAAATCATCATTGGATAAGTTAATGCTTGTTTAACTTTTTGCTGCTGCTTATATTCATTATTATAAAAGTTTGCCATTCTAAGCATTACTTCATCCAAGGTACCACTAGCTTCACCAACGGCAATCATATTTACAAGCATGTCTGGAAACTCCTTGTATTTCATCATTGAACTCGATAAAGATTCTCCCTTTTGCACACTATCTGATACATTTATAATTACTTTTTTTAACCTTGGGTTTTCTGTTTGTTCTCTTAAAATTTCTAAAGCTCTTAAAATACCCATACCAGAGGAAACAATATAAGAAAATTCCCTGCAGAAAATGTAAATATCCTTCAAAGTTACTTTTCTTAGTTCAGCTAAATCTATATTAAAAGATGTTTCCTTAAATTGCTTAATGCTTATAGGATATACATCGATTTCTCTTAATGCGGATGTTACAGCTTCTTCATCAACTGCATCCATCTTACCCTTTCTAATAGCCCCTTGCTTAGTCTTAGCTTCATAGCTATAAACCGGCATTTTTCCCCCTCCTTAAAGTTTATATTTATTATTCCTTAAGAAATGTAATTTTAGCTAATTCATCAATTGTTGTTTGTCCATTTAAGACTAACTCTTTACAGTTTTGTTTTATAGTTTTCATTCCACTTTTAATACTGTAATCTTTAATTTCTCTTGTAGTCGCATTTTTAATTATAAGTTCTCTATGCTCCTTAGTTATCTCCATAATTTCATATACACCGATTCTGCCTAAATATCCACTATTGTTACATGCTGGACATCCTTTACCTCTCCACAAGCTTACATTATTATTAGAATCCCCTAAAATTTCCTTTTCATAGGAAGAGGCTTCATATTCTTCTTTGCAATTTGTACAAATTTTTCTTACTAACCTTTGTGCTATTATTCCTGTTAAAGAACTTGCAACCAAATAAGGCTCTAATCCCATTTCTTCTAATCTGACTATAGTTGATGCAGCATCATTTGTATGAATAGTGCTTAAAACTAAGTGTCCAGTAATTGCTGCTCTTACAGATATTTCTGCTGTCTCTACATCTCTCATTTCGCCAATCATAACTATATCTGGATCTTGCCTTAAAATTGACCTCAAACCTTTTGCAAAGGTTAATCCTGCCTTAACATTTACATTTACTTGATTTATTCCTTCAAGCAAATATTCTACCGGATCTTCCACTGTAACTATGTTGGTATTATCCGAATTAATTTCATTTAAAATAGTGTATAATGTCGTGGATTTTCCACTACCTGTTGGACCAGTAACTAATATTATTCCAAAGGGCGACTTTATTATTCGTTCAAGCTTTTCAATGTCTTCCTTATTCATACCTAATGATTTTTTGCTAATTATTAACGAATTGTTTCTAAGTATTCTAATAACAATTTTTTCCCCATGAATTGTTGGCAACGTAGATATTCTAAGATCAATATTTTCTTTATCTACTTTTAGCTTCATTCTTCCGTCTTGGGGAAGTCTTTTTTCTGCTATATTTAAGTTTGAAAGTATTTTAATTCTTGTAGTTAATGCACTTAAAAACTCTATTGGAAGCCTCTTCTTTTCTACTAACTGTCCATCTATTCTGTAACGAACCTTAATGTAGTTTTCGAAGGGCTCTATATGGATATCACTGCTGCTTAACTTTACAGCATCATTAAAAATCAAATCAACTAATTTAATTATTGGTGCCTTGTTTATATCTGAAATTTCTTCTAAGGTTTCATCTTCCTTTTCAAGGCTTATATTGTGTTCTCTTGCAAATTCCTGTGCTGCCTTTTCAACCTTTTGTCCTGAATATAGTTTATCCATTGTTTTTTCAATTTCTGCTACTGAAGCAATAAGTGGATTAACCTCATACCCGGAGGCTACCCTTACATCATCCAGTGCAAACATATTTAAAGGATCAGACATGGCCACATCTATTTGTGAACCTTTTATTTCAATAGGTACTAGCAAATACTTCCTTGCAAGATTTTCAGGAACATACTTTACAACTTTAGCATCTATATTAATAAAATCTAAATACACTCTTTGTATTCCAAGTTGAATTTCCAAAACATCTATTATATCTTCTTCTGTTATTATTTGCTCTTCAATTAACAGTTCTCCTAGACGTTTCCCAGTGTTTTTTTGTTTTTTCAAAGCATCTGCTAAATCTTTTTCTGTAATCTTCCCAGATTCGACAAGCAAATCACCTAACCTTTTTACAACTCTCCCCATAAGTTCTCTCCAATTGTTGTTTTTTTTAGACTTTCAATTTCCACCCTTATTATATTTAAAAATCCCCCCAAATTCAATACAACATAAAAAAAGCCGACCAAATTTAACATTGGTCGGTTGCACTACTTGCTCCACATGCTTCAAGTGCCCAAATACAAAGCATGCTTCATAACTTCCATTACTTTATTTTAACTTAAATATAACATAATTTTATGGTTTGGTCAAAGATTATTCGTAACTATTTTTAACAAATTTACACATCTTTTACCCACCTAATTATCTAGCATATTTTTATTGACCTTCATAATGCAATAATCGGCATCTTGGTATGTTACTGACAATATAGGGTCATTTCGTAAAACCTTATATATAGCAGAATTTTCATTTAATAGTATATAGTCTACTCTGTATTCCTTTAATAAGGTCGTTGCAGGTTGTAAATCTACAAACACCGACATATAGTCAAAATAAGCATTGGTTTTGTTGAAATTTCTTGTAAAAAGATCTTGCCTGCTATCCACGAAGGTAGGTACCCCTCTAAATATAAGATATGGACTATCATTATAATCACTTAATAGGTTACTGTTTTTAATTCCAGGATGCTTTAAAATATAGTTTACTGCTTCAACAGGATAACCACTATTAGTCACCTCAAATAAAGTGCCACCGTTTTTATAAAAACCACTTGCATCAGAGCTAATTACTGTTATACTAAACACTATTATAAACAAGGATAAAATGGTATTAAACAATATATTACTTTTAAATTTAATTTTTTTACATATCAGCCTGTATATTTTTATATCACTTAAATATGTTGCAGAAAAGTTATTTGCCGCTTTTAATATATATGGTGATAATATAGGAAGCACAAAGGTATATAAAAATACGATTTGTCTTACAGCTGTTAACGACAAAAATATAAGTGCTCCTGAAAAAATGAGATCCCTTCTCTTTACTTTAGCACACATATATATAAATACACAAAATATAGCAATCATTAAGCAATATTTATAGTCATAAATTGCTGTGGTATGCCATTCATTAATATAATTATTCGCATTCCCATTGTTAAACATTAGCTTATACGTATATTCATAAATTCCAATTGTATAGGGGTTAATCAGTACCGCCAGCAAGCTAAGTATAAAAAATTGATTCTTTTTTAAAATAGTATAATATCCAAAAATAAATATATAGATTGGATATATACCACCGTGAATATTGATTCCAACAATCATAATTATTAGAGCAACTACATATTGCTCCTTTTCAAGAAGTATGCATATGATTAGCAACAACGGTATAGAAATCAATATAGGTCTATATGTAACAATTATACTGGAATTTATGCAGTAAAAAAAACTAATCATTAGAGAAATCCATTTGTTTTTGCATCTTACATAGGAATAGAAAAAGACTAGCAACACAGTTATCAAATTAACTATTCCAACAAATATAGAAACTCCGAAAAAACCGTTTATAGAATAAACTAAATATGCAATTATTCCAAAAAGCCATTCTTGACTAGTCCAACTAAGATTGTTTCTTATACCGTACCAAGAAAAAATATCTTTATATGGTATAACCTTATGTTTAATTATATATTCTCCAACCTTTATGTGCCAAAATCCATCGTTAACATTTTGAAACGTAACACCATAATAAAAGGCACCTGCAGCACAAATTAACAAAAGTAAAAACAGCGCTAATTTTTCAAACCTTTTTAATTTTAAAAGCATATAATTTTCCTTTCTGATTTACCTAGTAGTTTTATTCTATTATTGCCATTGTAACATAAATTGTAAATTTTATATATGAAAAAACGTCTTTTTAATATTTTAATAACATATTTGAAATTATTATAACTGCACTAATCTTTTTATCTGCTGGCTATTTAATATATAGAAGCTTGTCAAAAAAAACTAAAGGCACCTGTGATTGTGGCAGCTGTTCAAATCACTGCATCAATTACAAAAAAAACAACTTGAAATAAAAATAAAATGTAGGCAAGAATTTTATTATTAACTTGCCTACATTTTATTTTTGCTTACACTAGCATTGAATCTTCTTCTAACTATTCTTAATTATATTATATATATTATCCGTATCTTTATTTCCTTTTAAAATATAATCAATAATCTTTGAAGCAGCCTTTTTAGATAGCTTCTCAAAATTTACACTTACATCAATTTTGTTTTTACTTAACAAAAATTTTAAATATTTAAGCTGTTTTTCTGTAACCACATCTTCTCTTGTAAAGTTGTCAGAATTATCGATTTCGTAAAGAACTTTAAAAATTTGTGGCAAGTTAAATACATCTTCGTAATTGTGTAGCATTATAATTTTTCTAATGCCTTCATCTTTATTTTCTAAATATTTGTTATAAAGCTCAACACTTATTCCGCCATCTATTTTATCTTCTCTTTCGATTCCAACATATTTTTCTACAGATTTTAAGTTGCATCTTTGAAGCCCTATTTGCTTATAATATGGCCTTATTAATCTATACAAATCAATATGTGTTTTTGGTGCTGTGAAATCTATACAATGTCTTTTCATTTTCTCTGCTATAAAAGGCTCATCGAAAGCTTTTCCATTATAAGAACACCATCTGTCAAATTTTATTATGTCTTCTTTGAAGGCTTTTAAAATATCTATTTCATCACAAATATTATCCGCATAATATTGTTTTATATAAAAGGTATTTTTATCGGTAAACCATCCTAAAGAAATTAGCATAATTATATCTTTGTCTCTATCAAATCCAGTAGTTTCAATATCAAAATATGCATTTGACTCCATTTCATATTTGTCAAAAATATTTTCGTTGATATTTAACTCACAATAATTATCAACTATAAACATTATTATCCTCCAAACTATTTATAAAAGCATGTACAAATATTATACAACAAATTTTTTTTAAATGAAACTATAACAAACGACAGAAATATTATATTTTAACATTTTCCTTTCTTAATTTTTTATTCTCAATTTTTTTGTTTATTTTAATTTATTTTTAAGTTATAATAATTTGTAGTAATACATAAAATTTTTTTTGATAAATTTTCAATAAATTTGTATAATATTTATAATGATTGTTAGAAATAGGAGTTGATATTCATGGATGTGAACATAAGTGGTTTAGATGAATTAGATATTCAAATATTAGATATTTTAGTAAAAGATTCTAGAACACCATATCTTGAAATTGCAAGGCAATGTCATGTAAGCGGTGGTACGATACATGTCAGAATGAAAAAAATGGAAGATATGAAAATAATTAAAGGAACAAAGTTAATAATAGATAGTTCTAAACTTGGATATGATGTATGTTGCTTTGTAGGTATTTATCTTGATAAAGCATCTTCTTATCCTGCTGCACTTGAAGAACTTCATTTAATAAAAGAAATCGTTGAACTACATTATACTACAGGCGAATATTCGATTTTTGCTAAAGTTGTTTGCAAAAGCATTAGAGATCTTCAAGATCTATTAATGAGCAAAATTCAGATTATATCTGGAGTTCAGAGAACAAGTACTTTTATATCGTTGTCTCAGCCAATTGATAGAAATATTCAGCTTTAATTTTTAAATAGCGTATATTATCAATAATTCTACACATAATAAAGTCGTAAATCTTTAGTAAAGGAGATGTACTTTATTATGAAAACATTAGATATTATCTCTCTTGTATTGGTAATAATCGGTGCACTTAATTGGGGTTTAATAGGTTTTTTCCGTTTTGATTTAATAGCTGCTATGTTTGGTAGTTTATCAACTTTTACAAGAATAATATACGCTCTTGTTGGTATTGCCGGCTTATATTCCATTTCATTTTTAGCAAGAGACAGAGAGGTAGATCATAAGGTTGAAAAATAAAATAAAAAAGATAAAGCATAGCTTCATTGCTTTATCTTTTTTATTTTACAAATGCTTTACTATTTCCAAAAGCTCTTTTGCTGCTTCCTTGGGTCCACTTTTTTCTTTTCCAGGTATCCCAAGACAAGTTCTTATTTGCCCAACCTTAACCCCTAATTTAAAAAATTCATCCATATATTTGACTAAAAGCTTGTCCGTTTCAACTTTTCTTTGAACAGGTCCAAATGGATTCGCAAAATAGGATGTTACTAATCCTTCTTCTGTAGTAGTTCCTTTTGCAAATCTTGAACCACTTCTAAATGTAGGAAGAGCTTCTTCAGCACTTTTAAAAAACTCTAACTTATTTCCATCTTCATAGTTATTTGCATACACAAAAATGTCTATAGGATAACCTTTTATAACGTCATTATAGCTAGTTACAGGCATTACAAGCCTTGCATTTATCTTATCTGGGTTCATAAATATGCTTCTATCAATTTCTTTAAATGCGTACCCAGGCTCTAAATCATCTAGTCTTACAAAAGCTCCTATCTCTGTACCGTATCCTAGTGGCATATTTTCTCCATTAAGCTTAACAAAACCCATGTCATCAAATATTATTGTCATATCGCTTATATAATCTTCACCAAGCTCCCTAAAGGCTTCCAGACTTTCAGATTTACCTGCACCACTATCACCCATAATAATTATGTTTGCACTTTTATTATCTTTAGTTAAAATATTTACCATTGCACCGTGAATAGGTATACAACCGTGCTTTATTACAATAAGGTTATGAAGTGTTAAGGTCATTTTTTTCATATATCCAAAATAATCTATTTCTTCACTGTAATTTATATATCCTACCATTATTCCATTTTTAATATCATCATAGAAAATGGTACGTAAACTATTGTTATCTTCTTTTACTCCAAATACATACACAATATCCGGTGTTTTATTTATATACTCTTCTTTTCTTGCAAGTTCAAATAAGTTACAAAGAGATATTCCATGACTTATAAAATCTTTATGAAAATAAATAAAAGCTAAAAGTTTTCCTACCTTTGCAGGAAAGCAAAACCAGTTTTCATTATTTATTTCACAATTTGATAATGGATTTTGAAAGGTTTCTGAAAATATTCCATCTCTTGTATTTCTCTTAGGATAAATTATAAATGGTGTTTCTATAGAAACGGTATCTATAAAAGGAATAGCTGCTAAACATTCATATTCTTCTGGTATATTCCAAGAATAATTGTTTAATATCAATCCCACATTTCCTCCTGCAGGAAGCTGTCTATATACCTTAGGCTTTTGTCCTTCAATATTTTCTTTTATTTTTCTGTATGTATCTTTTATGAGCTTTGAAAATTTAGTATTTGCATCAATAAAACTCATATTTTCAAGACCTTGATTTGTAGAATTGTTATATACAATAGTATACCTTTCAAGACGTCTCCAGAAGCTATATAAGCCATCGATAAAATGAACCAATAAATTATCATTATTTAATATAAAGCTGTAATCATCATTAAATTTCAAAATAGCCTTTCTATCCATTATGAGTAAAAGCTTTACAATATAAATAACATAATCTGATAATTTATCGTCATCTATTTCACCAATGCCGTCTTTAACATTAATATAGACATTTGAGCTTCTTTTTTTTAAAGACTTTATATATGCTAGTAACACTCTTTTAAAGCCTTTACTTTCTAAAAGTTGTTCATGGGTTTCGCAATATCTTGCTGTAAAATTTATCATCGCTTTGTGGCTATTTAATGAAAATTCATAATGCATTTTATTCCCCCCCTTAAAAAGCAAGCAACTCGAAAAGTCATGTGAGTTGACCTCTCAAGTTGCGTAATTTATTTCATGTTATTTTTGATGCCTTTATTTAAAGTATTTTCATAATCAATGAATTCATAAATGTCGTCATCAAATAAATCACTAAACATTTTTAATTTTTCTAAAGAAAGTTCCTCAATAGCAATATTATTATCTTCACAATATATTACTATCTCTCCTATTACTCTATGTGCATTTCTAAAGGCCATACCTTTATTTACTAAATAGTCTGCTGCTTCTGTAGCATTCAAGAAGCCTTTCTTTACTGAATTAAACATTGATTCTTTATTAACCTTCATTGTCTTTAACATTCCAGACATTACTTTTATAGAGCTAAGGGTAGTCTCAATGGAATCAAAGAAACCTTCCTTATCTTCCTGCATATCCTTATTATAAGCAAGAGGAATGCCTTTCATTGTTGTTAAAATTGCCATTAAATCTCCGTAAACCCTTCCTGTCTTTCCTCTAATTAGTTCAGCAGCATCAGGATTTTTCTTTTGAGGCATTATACTACTTCCTGTAGAAAATTCATCACTTAATCTAATAAAATCAAATTCCTTTGAGCTCCATAAGATTATTTCTTCGCTTAATCTGCTTAAATGCATCATTATTATTGAAAAGTCGGAGCTTAATTCTATTAAATAATCTCTGTCGCTCACTCCATCAAGGAAATTATCAACAGGCTTTTTAAAACCTAATTCCTTAGCAGTAAAATCTCTATCGGTATCATATGTTGTACCTGCTAGTGCACAGCAGCCAAGAGGACTTTCATCCATTATATCTATAGCATTTATAATTCTAGCTTTATCCCTAGTAAACATACTATGATATGCTAACATATGATGTTTAAAGGTTACTACTTGTGCCCTTTGAAGATGTGTGTAACCAGGCATAATATAGTTATTTTCTTCACCTACAGTTTTTAAAGCCATTAGAAGCTCTTCTAAATTAGTTACTACCTCGTTAGCTTTCTTTTTTGAATACAATCTCATATCTAAAGCTACTTGGTCATTTCTACTTCTAGCTGTATGAAGCTTCTTACCTGTTTCTCCTATTTTACTAATGAGGTTTGATTCTACAAAGCTGTGAATATCTTCAAAATCACCTTCAATTAATAGTTTACCACTTTCCACTTCAAGAAGCAATGCTTTTAAACCAGAAATGATTTCATCTCCTTCTGCTTTTGTTACTATTTTACATTTAACTAGCATTTTCACGTGAGCAATACTACCAGTTATATCTTCAAAATATAATGTTTTATCAAATCTTAAGGAGCTATTAAAATCTTCCATAAGTTTACTTTCGCTATCTTTAAACCTTCCGCCCCAAAGCTTCATATTATTTACCTTCCTTTGGAGTTTTCATTGCCTTTATTTTATATGGTAAGCTAAATAAGTTTATAAAACCTTCTGCATCTTTATGACTATATAAATCACTTGCACCAAAGGATGAAATGCCCTCATCATAAAGAGCATATTCTGAATCTGTTCCTGCAACCTTTATGTTTCCTTTATATAACTTTAGTTTTACTGTTCCTGTTACAGTTTCTTGAGTTTTATCTATAAATGCGTCTAAAGCTTCTTTAAGTCCTGTAAACCATAAACCATCATAAACAAGTTCTGCATATTTATTTGCAATAAGTTGCTTGTAATGATAAGTATTTTTTTCCATAGTTAAATACTCTAATTCATTGTGTGCTGAATATAATATTGTACCACCTGGTGTTTCATATACACCTCTTGATTTCATTCCGACTAATCTGTTTTCAATTATATCTATAACACCAATACCATTTTCTCCACCAATTTTATTTAAGTACTTTAACAATTCTACAGGAGCCATTTCTACTCCATCTATTTTTTTTGGTATTCCACCTTCAAAATATATACTTACATAAGTAGGTTTATCTGGTGCTTCTTCTGGTGGAACAGTTTTCATATACATTTCAGATTTATGTTCATTTCTTGGATCTTCAAGATCTCCGCCCTCATGACTTATGTGCCATATGTTACTATCTCTTGAATATATTTTTTCTTTTGATACAGGGACTTCAACTCCCATCTTATTTGCATAATCAATAGCTTCTTCACGAGAAGAAATATCCCATATTCTCCATGGTGCAATTATTTTTATTGAAGGATCTAAAGCTGCTATACTAGTCTCAAATCTTACCTGATCATTTCCCTTTCCAGTACAACCATGACAAATGTATTTTGCTCCTTCAAGATTTGCTATTTCAACAAGTTTTTTTGCAATTAAAGGTCTAGCAAAAGACGTACCTAAAAGATATTTTCCTTCGTAAACTGCACCAGATTTTATAGCTTTGAATAAATATTCTTTTACAAACTCTTCTGTAACATCTTCAACATATGCTTTTGAAGCTCCTGACTTTATTGCTTTACCTTCAACAGCACTCATATCATCATCTTGACCTACATTTACACATACTGCAATTACATCTAAATCGTAATTTTCCTTAAGCCATGGAATTATTATAGATGTATCTAAACCCCCTGAATATGCCAATACAACTTTTTCTTTCACAAATAAAACCCCTTCCATTTATATTTATACAAACTTATTCATTATTTCTTTGAATTATCCATAGATTTCAAAAATGTCTTGAATATATTATAGTACCTTTATAATATTTATGCAATATTTTTTTATAGATATACAATATATAAATAGGCAAAAATAAAGGAGTAAGCTATAACTAAATATATTTTAGAAATACCTTACTCCTATAGTTAACAATTAAAGATTACTTATTATTTCCTGTGCAAATTCCATAGTACTAGCATTTCCACCTAAATCTACAGTTAGCTTTTTACCTTCTTTTAAAACTTTAGCAACTGCAGCATCAATCTTGGCTGCTGCTTCAAGTTCGCCAATATGCTTAAGCATCATAACTGCAGATAATATTGTTGCAAGCGGATTCGCAAGACCTTTACCTGCAATATCTGGTGCTGATCCGTGCACCGACTCAAATACTGCTATATTTTCACCTATATTAGCTCCAGGTACTACACCTAAACCTCCAACTAAACCTGCTCCCATATCTGATAATATGTCACCGTAAAGATTTGGCATAACAAGTACATCATATTTTTCAGGAGTTTGTACAAGCTTCATACTCATAGCATCAACGATAACATCTTCAAATTGAAT
>JAJXWJ010000166.1 GCA_021781655.1 Bacillota bacterium
TACAGGACCTCCATGAGCTTCGCCGTTAAAAAAGTTTCCCCAACGTCCAAGCGCTTGACCTAAAATTATAGATGGAACAGCTGCATCTGCAAATCTAAAAAAATTAAGATTTTTTCTACGAGTATAAATAAATGCAGTTGTAAGTCCAGCAATTAGTCCTCCATGAATTGCAAGACCACCTTGTCTTATATCTATAATCTGAGCTGGATGTGCAGAATAATAGCCAAGTTCAAAAATTACATAATAAAGTCTTGCACCAATTACAGCTATTGGCAAAGAGATTAGAACGGTATTAAGCACTTCCTCATAGTCAATATTTCTTAACTTTGAAGAGTATTTTGCGATTAAAATTCCAATAAGCATTCCAGTTGCAATTAGTATGCCATACCAACGGACAGCAAGACCAAATATGTTAAATGCGATAGGGTTCAAAGTTTTCACTTCCTTTTTAAAATAAAATAAGTAACATAATTATATCATATCGTAAAAAAATCACCAAGTTAATTAATTGTTACATGAAATCATTTCCATTATATTTTGACTTAAATGGGGCAAAAATATTACAGTAATAAATAATAAGGAGATGAAGATTTATGAGTCCTATGGCAACAGCTTCAAAACAGCTTGAAAGTAACAATTTAAAAGTAATTAAGGATCAAATTATTTACGAATCTTTGATGAACAAAAAATTCCATCAATTTGCACAATGTGCTACTGAACCAGAGGTAAAAAATATATGCAACGAAGCATGTGCAGTTCACAAACAAAATTTTAACAACTTAAAATCATACTTAGATTCACATCAATAAAATTTGAACGGAGGGTTAAATTATGTCTCATACTGAAAGTTTAAGTGATAAGGACTTTATGCAAGACGTATTGGGTTCAGAAAAGCATTTAATATCTACTTATAGCTCAGGAATAACAGAAAGTTCATGCCAAAACTTAAGAAATACTTTAATAAACAACTTAAAAAGTACTCAGGAAATACAATATAAAGTGTTCGATACGATGAAACAAAAAGGCTGGTATCAGACAAAAGATGCTCCAACTAATGAAGTTCAGCAACTAAAAAATGAAGCAAATCAAATGATGACAGAATTAAAATAAAAAAGAGCAAGGGATTACATCTAAAGAGTAATTCCTTGCTCTTAAATTAATTAAAATCTAAAATCACGTTTACCGTCTTTTAATTCTTTTAAATAATTTTCTGCGATTTCCCGTACCTTTTCACTTGGAATATTATTAAGTTCTTTAGAAATTAATATTTCTCCTTTTTGCTTAGTATCTTCGGAGGCATAATCTTCTAAGTACTCTTTTAAAGTCATTAAGGCATTAGGTTGACAACAATTTGCGATTTGTCCAGCCTTTACTAAAGTCATGAAACGATCGCCGGTACGGCCTTCACGATAGCAGGCAGTACAAAAGCTTGGTATAAAACCTAACTCAATAAGCCAATTTACTACTTCATCCAAAGTTCTATTATCATTAACTTCAAATTGTGCAGAGTTGTCATCTTCTGCTTCTTTTTCGTGATAGCCACCTACACTTGTTGAAGAAGCACCACTTATTTGAGAAATACCTAGCTCTAGAGCTCTTTCTCTCATAGCTTTAGATTCTCTAGTGGAAACTATCATACCTGTATATGGAACAGCTACCCTTAAAACAGCAATTATTTTTGCAAAGGTATCATCTGAAATAGCATTTGAAAATGTATTTGGATCTATATCATCAGCAGGTCTTATTCTAGGTACACTTATAGTATGAGGACCAACACCCATAGAAGCTTCGAGGTGTTCTGCATGCATTAATAGTCCGATAAAATCATAACGATACATATTAAGGCCGTAAAGTACACCAATACCTACATCATCGATACCTGCTTCCATTGCTCTATCCATAGCTTCTGTATGGTATGCATAATCGTGCTTAGGACCTGTTGGATGAAGCTGTTCATAATTTTCTTTATTATAAGTTTCTTGGAATAGTATATAAGTGCCTATTCCTGCATCCTTAAGTTTTTTATAATTTTCTACAGTAGTAGCAGCTATATTAACATTAACACGTCTTATTGCTCCGTTTTTATGATGAATGCTGTATATAGTCTTAATACTTTCAAGAACATATTCTAATGGATTGTTAATAGGATCTTCACCGGTTTCAAGTGCTAAACGCTTATGCCCCATATCCTGAAGTGCGATTACTTCACGTTTGATTTCTTCCTGAGTTAGTTTTTTACGGCTTATATGCTTGTTTTTATAGTGATATGGGCAGTACACGCATCCGTTTATACAATAATTTGAAAGATATAAAGGTGCAAACATAACGATTCTGTTTCCATAAAGTTTTTGCTTGATTTCTTTTGCAAGTTTAAATATTTTTTCATTTTCATCTTCTAAATCGCATTCTAATAATAAAGCAGCCTCCCTATGGCTAAGTCCTTTTAAGTCGCTAGCACGCTCGATTATACTGCTAATTAACTCACGATTATTTTTGTTTTCTTCTGCATATTCAATTGTAGATAGGATCTCATCATTATCTATAAACTCGGTTGCAATTTTTGATTTTGGATTATACATTTAATTTTATCCTTCTTTCTTTATTATTTATTCGGTAGTTACTGGCATTTTTGAATAAACTGTTTTAATGCTTACATCAGGTAGCATTCCTAATTTTCCAGACAAGGAACTAATTACGTCAGAAGGTGCATCAACAATTACACTGATTACAGAGATTTTTCGTTTGGCATAAGGGATACCCATTCTTCCTATAATATATTCCCCATACTCATGAAGTATAGAATTAATTTTTTCTGCAGAATTTCTGTTTTCAACAATAATTCCGATTTGAGCAATTCGCATTTCCAATTTTAAATCTCCTTTCAAATAAAAAAATCTTGTTACCAAAGAAGGTACAAGATTAATAGTTTTTTTAATTTATAGCATCACAAAAAAGCTAAAAAAATAACTATTTCCTCGCCTTCTCACTAGGGATGAACCCGTATGAATCAGTACGATTTATTTTAGAAAATAAAAAAGGTTAGCTGGAAGATACTGCATAAATCTTAATCAGTGCACCTTATAGCTATTATACTATATAATTTAGATTGTTACAAAATAATTATTTTCGCTTTCAGCTTTAAAGATTAAAATTAAAAATATATATTAGAAACTGAAATCACAGAAATTAAAATTTTGAATATTCTAACAATAACAATATTCCAGTTTTTTAAAAAACGCCCTTTTAGTTGCTTTGCAA
>JAJXWJ010000079.1 GCA_021781655.1 Bacillota bacterium
TTTGGTGCACCTAGAGGGACTCGAACCCCCGCAAAACCCCGGTTCGTAGCCGAGTGCTCTATCCAACTGAGCTATAAGTGCAAATTAAGTAACATAAGCATTTTATCATAATATCTATATATATGCAAACTTTTTTGCATTATATTAATGATGAAATCTTTTACTTCACATACTTTTTAATGTAAAATACTATTAAAGTTAGCAACGGAATTCCTACCTGCATCGGTATGTGTATATATTTTATTGTATAATCCAGTCCTATCTTAACATGCTCCGGATAATTTTGAGCTATCAAAATAGAACTAATCGTAATTATTATACCTACTATTAAACAATTTAATCCCCAATGTTTGTTTTTATTAAGCTGATAAATTCCAAGTACACCTGCATACATAAATATACACAATTTTACAAACCCATCAAATATCATTAATATAAGAAGAAGTATTTCTAAACGACTTAAAAATTCGCCAATATGTATTAATCTATAGGTTTCTAAAAGTGGATAATTAACGGAACTTGCAAAATGGTATCCTAATGCACATAAAAATATCAAGTTATTTATTATTAATAATACAGCCTCAAAAAGCACTGCAAAATAGACAGTTTTTCTTACTCTCGTCCTCTCTATTACAAAAGTATAAAACATTGTTGATACTATAAATTCTCCATATGGAAAAAAAATAAGACTCCAGCCTTTTGTTAATATAGGTTTAAATCCATCCATCAATATTGGTAAAAATCTATTTACTTGAAATACCCCATCGGTCATTTTTAACAAAAATATAGCTAATATCTTACCTATTAATAATATTATTATAATTGCTTGTGCTAAGCTTGATAAATTTTCTATACCTTTATATACACTATAGGTTATAGTTATCATTAAAAATCCAGCTACAAAAATCATTGGGAAATTTTGCAACGAAAATACTAGAATTAGCTCTGTAAAATCTCTAAGATTTCTTGAAGCTAGATATATAAAATATATTATATACAAAGCTGAAAGAAAATAGCCTAAAAATTTTCCATATACCTTAGGTAAGTATGTAACAATAGTATCATTCGGATATTTTTTAAACATACTTATATAAATTGATTGTATTATAATTGATACACCTGCATAAAAAATTAATGCAATCCATATATCTCGTTTTGTTTCTGGTGCTAAATAAAATAAAGCTGCTGTTGGATACGGTGTCAAAATCATAATAACTAATAACTGATAAGCTGTTATTTTTTCTCTCATAGATATTTTCACCTCTAGTTTATACCTCATGTATCTATTGCTTTAATTTATTTGTTCCGCCTGTTTGATTAATTTTTGAAACAACCTCTACTTGAATATTAGCTTCCTTAAATATTTTATCCCATTGATTTGTAACAGATTTCCACTGACTATATTTTTTCCTATATAGATTTTCTCCAAATTGAAGTGCATCAATACCTAATTTTTTTTGAGCTTTGTAAATTGCCATTTTTACTTCAGCATATATTACCTCATCTTCCTTTTTTGATATTTCAGATAATAACTGAGGATTTTTAACAAAATCGAGCTGTTTAGATACTTCATAAATATTCGACTTAACACTTATTTTGACCTTTACCTGTAATTTCCCTTTAACTATTTTTGTTTCTATTTTTGAAGATGAATCATATATTTCCAAACCAATATTATTATTATTATCAAATAAAATGGAAACAATTCCTTTACTTATTTTCCCTTTGATGAAATTCACACCTCTAGCTTCTTCTTGAGAAAAATATCCAATTAACTTACCTTCTTTAAATACAGCTAAACCTGAAATTATATAATTTTCATTTTGATTTTTATTTGTTCTTATAACCCCGAATATATCACATTTAGGCCCTGCATTTATATTGCTAATGTATCTTTGAATTGTAGTTTTTACACTATAACCCCTTTTTCTTTGAACATCATTTAAATCGTTTACAGAAAATGCTGAAATTTTATTTGTCGATACCTTTGCCATTAAAATATCTTCAACTTTGCTTTCAGTTATTAATATCGGAAGGTCTGGCCTTATCTGATTAAATCTTAGTAAAAAGTCTACTATCTCACCTATTCCTTTTCTAGCTAAACTATCTTCTATAACGACATATTGTGCATGGGAAAAATTAAATTTTCTTCCGACCTTTTTATTTATTTTTTCTATAGCATCGATTATAGTTTCTCCTTCTTCCTCGTATACTTGTGAACCTATTTTATTATCATTTATTTTACTATCTATGTCTAATAACTGAACACTGATTTTAAAATTTGTATTTTCTCCCGCTTCAAATCCTAAAGCTAGTATGATTCCTAAATTTTCTAATTCCACTGCATTTGTGCAACCAGTAAAAAATACACTACTAAAAGAACATATTATAAATAAACAAATTATTTTGGTCCATCTTTTTTTCATAATTCTATCACCTTTTGTTTTTAAATAATTTAAAATTCTTATCTAATTTCCAAATCGGAGTTCTAATAATAGTATCTTCATTTCTTTTTAGATTAAAAGGGGCTATTGGATACATATATGGAACTCCAAAAGATCGTCTTGAAACCATATAAACAGCTAAAAATAACATTCCATTTACAATTCCAATAACACCAAAAATTGCTGCTAATATTAACATTATATATTTTATAACTACAATTGCTGTATTTAATTCTAGAGAAGGTATTGAAAAAAGGGATATTCCTGAAAATGCTACAATTATTATTATAGGTGCTCCAACTATTCCAGCCTTTACAGCAGCTTCTCCTAAAATTAATGCACCAACAATGCTAACTGTATTTCCTAGTGCCTTTGGAATTCTTAAACTTGCTTCACGTATTATATCATACGTAAATAGCATAAAAAAGCATTCCCAAACTGATGGAAAAGGAACTCCTGAACGGGATCTAATTATGCTAATAGCAAGAGGTGTTGGTATCAATTCTTGTTGAAAGGACATTAGTGCTATATATAAACTAGGGAAGATTAATGATATGCTTATTCCTATATATCTTAACCATCTATTAAAGGTTGCAGGAATATATTCAATATAATAATCATCTGCTGACTGCATAAATTCAACAAACAAGGCTGGTATAGACAAAATAATAGGTGATCCATCAACTATTATAACTACTTTACCTTCCATTATTTTTGATGCAGCAACATCTGGTCTTTCTGTTCTAAAAATGGTTGGAAAAATTGTTACAGTATCGTCTTCAATTGCTTCTAAAACAGTATTTGAGCTGATTATTTGGTTTATGTTAATCCTGTTTATCCTTGATTTAACTTCTAGTAGTACTTTTTCATCTACAGCTCCAACTAAATAACACATTGCTAATTCAGTATTTGTATCTCCTTTTACTGTTTCTTTCTCAATTTTAAACTTAGGATTTTTAATTATTCGCCTTATGAGATTAATATTTGTATTTAAGGTTTCAGTAAAGCTTTCCCTAGGTCCTCTTAAAGCTGTTTCTGTATTTGGCTCTAAAATTGGAATATCTAAAGACTGCTTTAAATCTAAAATAAATGCTTTATCTATCATTTCAATAAATATTACAATTTTTCCGTTTAGCACTTCTTTGATACATGAATTTATTTTTAAAACAACTTCGTTATCATTTAAGCCAAAGGTGTATTTAATATGTTCTTCAATTTCTTTTATAGTAAGTTTATTCTTATCTAAAAGCTTTTTAATTACTATGCTCTCTATTACATTAGTGCTATTAAATTCACTTAAATATATTATAATAGCTTTATATTCCTTATTACCAAATAATGATATTGGTCTTATTATCAAATCACTGCAATTTGATAATATACTTTTTATATATTTCTCATTTTCTTCCAAAAAAATTGCTACACTTTTTCCATCTTCTTTAGCTTCTTCTTTATTTTTTGTATTGTCACCCAAAATATTTGCATCAAACTTTTCTGGTTCTTTTAATGAAAAGATTTCATATACATTTTTTAATTTCATTTTTTTCACCTTCTTAAAATTTTATTATTCCAAATAATAAAATTTTAATAAAAAAAAACATCTAACAATTGTTAGATGTTTTTGGCGGAGAAAGAGGGATTTGAACCCTCGCGACGGTTTCCCGACCTACGCCCTTAGCAGGGGCGCCTCTTCAGCCACTTGAGTATTTCTCCATGCCCTACAAATTATATTTATTTATAAAATAAAATGGCGGAAAGATAGGGATTCGAACCCTAGGTGCGCTTTCACGCACGCCGGTTTTCAAGACCGGTGCCTTAAACCAACTCGACCATCTTTCCACTTGCCGTATCACGACAATAACTATTATATCAGCCTGCCTATATGGTGTCAACATTTTTTTATGATTTTTTCATTCTTTTTAACTTATTGACAACAATATATTGTTTGTATTAATATAAGTAATACAAAGGTGGTGAAAATTATGCTTTTAAAATTAAATTTTGAAAGTGATATTCCTATTTATGTTCAATTACGAAATCAAATCGTTATGGGTATTGGGCTTGGCCAACTTCAACCTGGAGAAAGCCTACCTACAGTTAGGCAAATGGCAGAAGATATTGGTATAAATGCTATGACTGTTAATAAATCTTACACTATTTTAAAAAACGAAGGTTTCATATCTATTGATAGAAGACATGGCGCTACTGTAAATATTAAAATTCCTGATAAAAATGAAATATGTGAAAAACTTGAAGAAGAATTAGCATTAGTTATTTCTGAAGCAGGACTTAAAGGTATTACAAAAAATGATTTTTTTAATATATGCGATAAATTATTTAATGAATTAAACGGTTTAAATAAAGTTATTTTAAGTGAATAGAGGAGATTTTTATTATGATTGTTGAGTTGATTATATTATCATTTGTTGGGCTTATTTTAGTGCTTACAGAAATCTTTATATGGTATTATTCTGGAAAAGAATATGACAATATTATATTTGGAGTAACCTTACCAACAGATATACTAAAAAGCAGAGATATAGATTTATTTAGAATTAAGTACAAAAACCTTTGCTATGTATGCTTTTTTATTACTATTTTTTCCTGTATTCCGTTTGTTTTTTCAAACTTTTATAGTACATTTTTTTTAATATACCTCTTTGTGTGGATTATAATTTATACCTTTTTATTATTGTTTCCATATATATTGATTAATAGACAACTTTATTCTTTAAAAAAAGAAAAAGGCTGGTTTTTGACAACCGCTAAAGTTATTACTATCGACACTGTTGCTTCCAAATTTAAAAACAAAAAAAATGTTTCTCCTTATTGGCTTATAGGTGCTGTTTTAATAGCTTTATTTCCTATAACAATAGAGGTTATATTTAAACATAGCTTAACTTTAAACTTACTCTTTTTTTTAACTGTAATTTCTTTAATAGAAAAAGCTTTTTCCTTATTCTTTTATAATATAACAAAAAAATTAAAAACAAAAACTTATAGCGAAAATAGTGATATAAATGTAACTTTAAATTGGGAGAGACAAAGAATATGGTCACTATTTTGGATTGTATTTGCATATGTAGACAGCTTAACCTTTTTATGTTCTTATTTCGCAATTTTTAAGCTAAATAATATAATTCTTTCTGTAATTATTTATTGTTTAACAGTCACAATAATTATAATATTTGCTTCATACACCTTTAGTAAATTTAAAAATACAGAAAAGGAATTAACTGTTAATGATGATAAAGCTATTTTAGTGGATGATGATGAATATTGGTATTGGGGCATGTTTTACTGCAATCCTAATGATAAATCTTCTTTCGTGTCTAGAGGAGGCTCGAAAGTTACAGTTAATTTTGCATCAACTGGTGGTAAAGCCTTTATGTGTGGAACTTTAATATTTACTTTAGTTATTATAATCGGAGCATTATTTTTACCATTAGCTCTTAATTCCTCTGACCCTGTAATAAATATTTCTAATCCAAAGGATATAACTATTAACACTTCTATGTATTCTACAAGCTTTAGTGGAAAAGATGTTGTTTCTATATCTTTAATTAATAATATTCCTGATGGAATTCACACTAATGGAATAGGTACAGATGAATATTCTAGAGGAAATTTTGACCTTGATAAATATGGTCAAGGTAAGCTTTATGTATTTAATAATTGTCCGCCATATATATACATAAAGTTAAAAGATGGTTACATTATTTATAATTATAAGGATAAAAACAAAACTTTAACCTTGTATAATAAGTTGTTAAAATTGGAAAAAGGTTTGAGCTGATGTCTCAAACCTTTTTCTGTTATTTGATTATATCTTTTCCGCCCATGTATGGTTTTAATGCTTCAGGAATTGTAACTGTTCCATCTTCATTTTGATAATTTTCAAGAATTGCAGCTACAGTTCTTCCAACTGCAACACCAGAGCCATTTAATGTGTGTACAAATTGTGGTTTTGCTTTTGGATCATCTTTATATTTAATATTTGCACGTCTAGCTTGGAAGTCTTCAAAGTTACTGCAGCTTGAAATTTCCACATATTTATTGTAGCTAGGCATCCAAACCTCAATATCATATTTTAATGCAGCAGTAAAGCCTAAATCACCTTTACATATTCTTATTACCCTATATGGTAATCCTAAAATTTGAAGAACTTCTTCTGCATCCTTAGTTAATTTTTCTAATTCTTCATAAGACTCATCCGGCTTTGCAAATTTAACGAGCTCCACCTTATTAAATTGATGCTGTCTAACAAGTCCCCTTGTATCTCTACCTGCAGAACCTGCTTCAGACCTAAAGCAAGCACTATATGCTACATGTTTAATAGGCAAACTTTCACCCTTTAATATTTCATCTCTATATAAATTTGTCACAGGAACCTCTGCTGTAGGTATTAAAAAGAAACCATTATCAACTTTAAAAGCATCTTCTTCAAATTTAGGTAATTGTCCTGTACCTGTCATACTAGTTCTATTTGCCATGTATGGAGGAAGTATTTCTGTATATCCATGTTTATCTACATGCAAATCTAAGAAATAATTTATTACTGCTCTTTCTAGTCTAGCGCCAAGTCCTTTATAAAATGTAAATCTTGAGCCAGTAACCTTTCCAGCTCTTTCAAAATCTAAAATTTCAAGACCAGTACCAATATCCCAATGAGCCTTTAATTCAAAATCAAATTTTCTAGGCTCTCCCCATTTTCTTATTTCTACATTATCTTCATCAGTGCTGCCTTCTGGAACCTTCGGATTTGGAATATTGGGTATTCTTAAAAGAATATATTCTAACTCTTCATCTATTTTTGATACTTCAACATCTAATACTTTTACATCATCAGATAGCTTTTTCATATCTGCCATTAATTCATCAGTATTTTGTCCAGCTCTTTTTAATTTTGCAATCTCAGCTGATTCTTTATTTCTTTTGTTTTTTAAATTTTCAACCTCAACAAGAACTTGCCTTCTTTTTTCATCTAAATCAATAATTTTATCTATTGTTGATATGTCAAAGTCCTCTCCTCTATTAGTAAGAGCCCTTTTTATCTCATCAGGATTCGTTCTTATTCTTTTTAAATCTAACATATTTTCACTATAAAACTACAATTGTTTTATAGCTTCCTCCCTTCACAAAACAAATTATATTAATTTAATTTTTATTTTTTGTCCTATGTCAGTTTAACATTTTATGGTTAAAAATTCAATTACAAAGAAATACTAACATAAAACATTTTTTTAATCCAATGTATGAATGAATAATCCAGATCTTAGCTTTGGTTCAAACCAAGTAGATTTTGGTGGCATAACCTTTCCTTCATCTGCTATTGCCATAAGTTCAGAAATGGTTGTTGGGTACATTGAAAAAGCTACTTTCATACCTTTCTCAACTCTTCTCTCTAATTCTTCTATACCTCTTATTCCGCCAACAAAATCAATTCTTTTATCCGTTCTGGGATCGTGAATTCCTAAAATTGGTGCTAATAAATTATCTTGAAGTATAGACACATCAAGTGATGCAACTACATCATTTTCCTTAAAGCTTCCTGATTTTGCTTTTAATTTATACCATTCATTTTCTAAATACATTCCAAAGGTATGAATTTCACATGGTTTTAACTTTTTATCAAGCTTTTCTATTTCAAATTTTTCTGATATTTTTTTCAAATATTCATCCTTTGTTAGACCATTTAAATCTTTAACTACTCTATTATAATCAAATATATTTAACTGCTCATCTGGAAATAATACTGCAAGAAAATATTCATATTCTTTATTTTGTTCCTTTACTGCATTTCTTCTCATACATCCAACCTTAACAGCGGCGGCTGCTCTATGATGTCCATCTGCAATATATATAGATTCTATGCCCTCAAATAAATTTTCTAACCTTTCAATTGAAGCTTCATTTTCAATTACAAAAACTATATGCGTAATACCATCTTCAGTAGTAAATTTATATTCAGGCTCACCTTGTGTTTCTTTTTCTATAATTATATTTATTTCGTCATTATTTCTGTATGTCATAAAAATTGGACCAGTATTTGCATTGCAATAGTCTACATGATTAACCCTATCTCTTTCTTTATCTTCTCTAGTGAACTCATGCTTTTTTATAACTTCATTTAAATAATCATCTATTGATGTGCAGCAGACTATTCCAGTTTGAATTTTACCATTCATTATTTGTCTGTATACGTAAATATTAGGTTTATTATCTTTAACTAAAACACCTTCATTAATAAGATTATTTAAGTTATTCTTTGCCTTTTCATATACTTTTAAATCATATGGGTCTGTTCCATCTTCTAAATCAATTTCTGCCCTGTCAACATGTAAGAAAGAGTATGGATTTCCTTCAGCCATCTTTTTTGCTTCTTCAAAATTCATAACATCATATGGAAGTTCAGCAACTTTGCTTGCCATTTCCTTTTTAGGTCTAACAGCTCTAAAGGCCTTTATCTTTGCCATATCAAATCCTCCTTTTCATTAATCCTGATTGCTAAAAAATTCGCTTATAATATGAATTATTTCTTCGCCAATTCTTTCTTGTGCCTCTGCTGTTGCAGCTCCAATATGTGGAGTTAAAGAAATTTTAGGATGATTTCTTACTGCATCATCTTTTAATGGTTCTACTTCAAATACATCTAGTGCAGCACCAGCAAGCTTTCCATTATCTAAAGCTTTAACAAGCTCAGCTTCATCTACTACTCCGCCTCTTGCACAGTTTATTAAATATGCATTTGGTTTCATGATTTCAAATTCTTTTTGTCCAATTGCATGAGGTTCTCCTTTTATATTAGGAATGTGTAAAGATATAAAATCTGCTTCCTTTATGAGAGTCTCTTTATCAACATATTTGTAGCTTGCATCTACATTTTCTGGTTCAATAATATCATAAAAAATAACCTTCATCCCAAAAGCTACTGCTCTTTTTGCAACTTCTCTAGCTATTCTTCCAAAGCCTATTAAGCCTAAAGTTTTTCCAAATAACTCAGTTCCTTCATATTTCTTCTTTTCCCATTTTCCATCTCTAAGTGTTACATTTGATATATGAATATATCTTGATACTGCAAGCATATGTCCAAATGTTAGTTCTGCAACTGAAATACTGCTTGCATTTGGCGTATTTTGAACTTGAATTCCATTTTCAATGGCGTAAACTGCATCGATATTATCTATACCAACTCCACCTCTGATAACTAATTTTAATTTACCAGTAGTAGCAGCTATATCTATTAATTCTTCTCTTACCTTAGTAGCTGATCTCACTATTAAGCAATCAACCTCTTTGATTATTTTCTTTAATTCTTCGCCTTCATAATGATTATTAATGACTTCAAAACCTTTTATTTCTAATTCCTTTGCTGCTGCTTTTTCTATTCCGTCATTTGCTAAAATTTTTACCATTTTGTAATGCCCCCTTAAAATTTATTATATTTTTATAACTAAAAGAAAATTTTTTTGCCCCAATGCTTAATTTTCTTTTAGATATTTAACAAAGTTAAAATAAGTTTATTTCCGAGGAAATAAAAAAAGCCCTCAATCCCAAAAAAGGGACGAAAGACTCCGCGTTGCCACCCTAGTTGATCAATAATTGATCCACTCAATAAAAATAACGGTTATTATCCGTATTGCTCATCGCAATCCCTCAGAGGTGGATTCACAAAATGAAAACTATCGGTTTGCACCAACCACCGATTCTCTTAAAGTATCATCAAGTTACTATTCTCTTCACAGGTTTTATATTTGTGATAATTATATCTTTATTAAAATTATATGTCAATACTTTTTTTATGTGAAATATTTACAGAATAAAATATAAGCTCCAGTAAACCGTTATTTTATACTGAAGCTTATAGCTTATATCATTTACTTAATTGTTTTAAAATATCTCCTAATTGTTTTATATAGTTACCATAATTTGTCCAATCACCATTTTTTTCCGCATCTAAAGCTTTATTATATAAATCATTTGCTTGATTAATTTGAGAACTGTTAATAGAAGAATTACTTTGATTTTGTGAAGAATTACTTGTATTTACATAACTAAAATCATTATTCCCAAATAATTGATTTAGAGCATCTCCCATATTAGCTCCCATAACAATTTTATTTCCATCAGATAGAACTATTTCCTTAACTTCAGGTATGCTATTATTTCCTGATGCCCTTAAATATAATGGTTCTACATACAAGAGAGAATTATCTATTGGTATTATAGATGTATCCCCATACTGAACCGAAGAACCTTGTGTATTCCATAAAGAAACTTCCTTTGAAATAGTAGGATCTTGATTTATGTTTTGCATAAACAAATATGGACTATACACAGTCTTGTCTGTTGGCATTCTATATAACACTAATTTACCATAATTATTTCCATCCATTCTAGCAGCAAAAATTGATACCATATTATTTTTACCCTTCATATTGAAATAATTAAGTAAAACCATTTCCTCGCTGCTTGCATTTGGAAGCTTCATTACCATGTATGATGCCTTATTTACTTGCTTGTTATTTTGATTTTGGCTATCTATTTGAGATTGATTTTGAGAAATTGACCATAAATCTTCTCCATTATAAAATACAGATGGATCTGTAACATGATATTTTGTTAAAGCTTGACACTGTATATTATATAAATCTTCTGGATACCTAAAATGCTCTCTTATTCCTTCTGGAGCTTGTGATACATCTTTAAATAATCCTTTAAATATCTTTGCATAACTATTTGCAATAGGGTCGTTTTTATCTACTTGATAAAAATCGACATTACCATTATATGCATCTACAACAACTTTAATAGAATTCCTTATATAATTTACATTATTTATAGGTTCGGAAAAAGGATATCTATCAGAAGTGGTATAAGCATCGATTATCCAGTATAATTTTCCATTATTAATTACACAATATGGATCGCTATCATATGTTAAAAATGGGGCTATGGCTTTAACTCTATCCATAATATTTCTATTTATTAATATCTTACTATTATTATTTATAGCACTTGAAACTAAAAAATTTAAATCTCCTTTATTAATTGCAAACAAAATTCTATTAAAAAGATTAGCTTGTATTCCTGCAGTACCATTGTAATTAAAAGTCTTATCTACACCATTTAGAGGGTAATCAAATTCTCCTAGATTATTATTTACAATTACATAATCTTCATTTGATTCACCAAAATAAATTCTTGGATTAGTTAGTTTTATATCGGTGCTGTTTTCGGTAGGTATATTTTTCATAATAAAATCTGGCTGTCCTTCGCTTGTTACAGAATTAACCTTACTCATTACAACACCGTAACCATGTGTATAGCTTAAATGTTTATTTTGCCAAGTATCAGCATTTCCTGTTAAAGAATCTTTATTTATTTCTCTAGGTGCAATAAATACTTCATTCAATTTTCCATTGATATTATACCTGTCTACGTCAACATCATTAAAATTATAGTAGTATCTGATTTCTTGAACTTGATTATAAAATTCTAATGATGGCGTAAAAGAATTTATTTTTATATTATCTATAGTAGCCTTATTTGCACTTATATCATTTTCAGTCAATGTATTAGAATCACTGTACTGAATTTGATCTATATTTTCTATATTAAAAGCCTTTCTTGTAAAATTTATATTATCGCTAATATAAGGAGTTTCAAGGGCCTTTTCATTTGATTTAACATATAAATTTTGAACTGCCATAGCTGTCACATTTTCTATTATAATGAGCACAATAATAGATGAAATAGATATAATTATAGGCTTTGATTTTGATTTTAAAATGCTCACAAAAATAACTATTGAAGAAATTAATGATACAACTGCAATTATTCTATAAAATAGTAATGAAACATGAACATCTGTAAAGCTTGCCCCAAAAACAACTCCCCTAGAACTATAAACTAAATCCCATCCATTAATTATATAACCTAAAGATAGCAATAATAATATCAATGCTGATAATACTGCAAGCTGCTTTCCTGCAAATTTTGTTATTCCACTCTTTATATCTTCTAACTTGGAAGAACCTCCGTTTATCATTTTATCTTTAAGGTATAAAGCAAAATAAATTACTACAGTAATAACTACTAGCATTACTAATAAACCCATAAAGAGTTCATATAGGGATTCTATAAGTGGCAACTTAAAAATGTAAAATGATATATCTAAATTAAATATAGGATCCTTTTGATTAAAGCTTGATGAATTTAAAATTTGTAATATTTTATACCAATAAGTTGATGAAAAAGAATATGAAATTAACAAAGACAATATAAAATTTGCCAATATAAAAATTCTATTCTCAAGCTTATCTTTTTTTCTATTTATCTCTATTACTCTCTTATATTTTATAAAGCTTTTTTTTATACTTTTATAATATAAGCCTATAGCAATAAAACAAATCAAAAACATAGGAATAATCATTATAACCATTGCTTTAAGTTTAGTAAAATATACAGAAAGATAACCTACTTCTTTAAACCATTCTATATTTATTATAAAGCTTACAATGTTTCCAGAAAAAATTAATATCATTATAAATACTAATATGCCAATTAAAATTGCTATCTTCTTTTTCAAAAAATCACTTCCCTTTATTTATTAATAAGTTTAGACAAAGCTGTATTTTTTGTTTTTATTGCTCCAACTGGACATAATTCCTGACAACAAAAGCATCTTATACATTGTGACATATCCCAAGTTGGATACCTTTTACCATCTTTATTTTTGAATTTTATAACTTTTGGTTTTTCAGGACAAACTTCGTAACACCTTCCGCAACCTATACATTTTTCAAAAATTAAAGTCGGACTTGGAGCAATCATTGCTTTTAGAAAATTATTAACTACTGGACTTTTAAAATAAAAATTTCCTGCTTTTCTGCAAAGCTTAAAATCTTTAACTTTCATTTCCTCAAAACTTTCACCTACAATAGTGATATCCTTTGGTAAAACTGCCCCCCAATTGCTTTCATATGCTTCTTTAAGCACTGGGGTATCCAATGGGTCATCATATCCAATAAGTCTTACTGCAGTAGAATCAACAGCTGTTAAGCTTTTTCCCATTATTAACATATCCATTTTTTTAGGTGTCCCATTTCTAGGTCCATTACCTTCCATTCCAATAATTCCATCTAAGATAGCAAAGTTTGTATTAACAAGTGTATTTAAATCTAAAAGCATTTTGCAAAAATTATTTGCATCAGGCATTCTTGTATGCCATGCAGCTTTCTGAGTTCCAGGAATACATCCAAATTGATTTTTTACTGCACCTGTAAAGTATGCCATTGCATGAGTTTTTAATTTAGGAAGGGTTATTACTACATCTGCCTCATATGGTGCTTTAGCTACATTCCACGATTTACATAATATAGAATTATCTAATTTTACATGAACACTATCATTAAAGTCTGCAAATTTGACATTATATTTTTCTGCTACAGCCTTTAAACCGCATCTTTCTGCTGCTTTTTCGCCATCTCCAAAACCTGGTGAATCTCCATATGATATATTATTAGTATAATCCTTAATAATTTTTATTATTGCTTCAAACACCGCATAATGTGTAACAACTGGTGAGCCTTCCTTTTCTACCGAAAGCATATTTGGTTTTAAAAGTACCTTACTATTTTGAGGAATTAAGCTTCTTAAAAACTCATCTCCTCCAAGCAATTCAAAGCCTTCCCTAAGTTTTTTTTCCAATAAATCTACATCATATTTATCACATTTTAAAAGCGCAACCTTTTCCATATTTTTTACCTCACACTTTTTAATTTTTATTATCTGAATATATTATTATTTCTAATTCTTTATCATTTTTTATATTTTTATTATGATGATTTTCTATTAAGTATAAAAACCTTTTATCATAGCCGTAATTTTCTAAAAGCTTTGCACCTACTTTACCGTGATTGTAGTAAATATATACCTTTTTATTTTTATTATTTTTTAACCTTCCGTTAGTTATCTTATCTAATATAACTAATATAGCTTTTTCAATTAAATTTAATTTCACTTCTGTTTTTCCAATATCATGTAACAATGCTACTTTTAATAGTTTATCACATTTTATATCATTATGAAAACATATTTGTTCAACATCTTTTGATACTTTAATGCAATGTTTTTGTTCTGACTTCTTCAATTTTAAAAAAAGTGCTAACTCAGATTTATTTAGGTTTTTTTTTAAATATTTAATATCGTCACTATTTATTTTTGCAGTTAAAGAAGTAAAAAATTGTTTTATTCTATAAATCATAATCATTACCTCATTTTGATATATTACATGTCTATATTACTATTTATAATAACAAAAAAACAGCCCTAATTTGGACTGTTTTTTTGGTGGAGATAAAGAGATTCGAACTCTTGACCCCCTGCGTGCAAGGCAGGTGCTCTCCCAGCTGAGCTATACCCCCATATGGTGGACCTTCAGGGACTCGAACCCCGGGCCGACCGGTTATGAGCCGGTTGCTCTAACCAACTGAGCTAAAGATCCATATTACCCAGCGACGACCTACTCTTCCACCAGGCCTCCCCGGCAGTACCATCGGCGCTTTAGTGCTTAACCTTCGTGTTCGGAATGGGAACGGGTGTTACCACTAAGCCATTATCACTGGATCTTATT